>CAMBCF010000023.1 GCA_945864585.1 Bordetella parapertussis
CCGGAAACAGGCGCTGAAACTCCGGCAGCGAGCGCGGAAACGGCAAATCGCCTCGCTCAAGCACATCGATCGCCACGGTAGCCCCAGGTTGATAACGTTGCTCAACATACTACCGGTAGTGACTGTGTGTGACAACCCGATAAGCACGATTGGAACTTCGGCAACCCTACAGAAAACGTCATCTCGCAGGGCTATTCCGCTTTGATATTGGCGTCGCGAACCACCTTGCCCCACTTCGCCACCTCGGACTTGATGAATGCCGCGAACTGTTCCTGGGTGCTGCCCACGGGCTCGGCGCCCATGCTGAGCAGCCGCTCCCTGATTTCGGGTGAACGCAGTATCTTGACGACCTCGGCGTGCAAACGGTTGCGGATTTCCACCGGCGTCGCCGCAGGAAGCATCAGCGCGAACCAGTTGGTGAGCGTGAAGCCGGGCAGGTAATCGCTCATGGCGGGTGCGTCCGGCAGCAGTGGCGTGCGCTTGGCGCCCAGCACCGCCAGCGCGCGCATTTTTCCGGCCTTGATAAAGGGCAGCGACTGCACAATGCTGTCGTAGCCCAGTTGCACCTGGCCCGCCATCAAATCGATCTGGGCCGGCGCGCTGCCCTTGTACGGCACGTGCGTGGTGCGCACGCCGGCAAAGGCATTAAACATTTCCGCGGCGAGGTGCGGCGCGCCGCCGGCGCCGCTGGAATAATAATTCAGCGCGCCCGGCTGCGATTTGGCGAGCGCGATCAGCTCGCGCGGCGTCTTCGCCGGCAGCGAGGGATGGATGATCTGCACGAACCATACATCGACCACTTGCGTGAGTGGCGCGAAATCGCGTTCGATATTAAACGGCAGCTTGTTGCCGTAGAGCACGGTGTTCACCGCGATATTGCCGAGCGTGCCCATGAACAGCGTGTGGCCGTCGGGCGGCGATTTGGCGGCAAGTTCGGTGCCGATGACGCCTTGCGCACCGGCGCGGTTGTCTATCACCACTTGCGTGCCCAGCGCTTCGCCGAGCTTGGGCGCGATCATGCGCGCCACGATGTCGGTGCCGCCGCCGGCGGGGAAGGCGACGATGATGCGGATCGGCTTCGTAGGAAAGGTCTGTCCTGCGCTTGTCGAAGGCGTCAGGGCGCCGGCAGCGCTGCATAACGCAGTAACGGCGAGCGTGATACTTTGCACGATGGGTCGCATGAACAATAGCCTCGGATAGGGGAGTTTGAATTGCATCGTGCCGGTCCGTCAAAATTATAGGCCAGCGCGAATCGACATACAATCCGTAATTGCAACGGATGCACAGACGGTAGAGCAAAATACGGGAGCACAACATGACCGACGCAGTTAAAGGCAAGGGGTTTTTGATGGTGTCGATGGAGCCGACACCGGCCTACGATGAGGAATTCAACGACTGGTATGACATGGAGCATATCCCCGAACGCACGCGCATACCGGGCTTTGAATCGGGGCGGCGCTTCGTGTGCCTGTCGGGCTGGCCGCGATACCTGTCGATGTATGACCTGACAGACATCGGCGTACTAGACAGCGAGGCGTACAAAAAGGCGTCATGGAACGGCTTTAGCGCGTGGACCAAGCGCATGCTGACCAAGGTGCGCGGGCAGTATCGCGCAAGCGGCACGCAGATTTATCCGGGCCAGGCGTTGACCGGGAATTTCACCCGGCTTACCTTGCTGCGGTTTCGCGGCGCGCCCGATACACTGGCGGATCGCATCACGCAGGGCGTGCTCGCTAATTATGAAAAACGCGCCGAGACCAAACAGATACGCATACTGCGTTCCGACTACAACAAGCAGATTGACTATATTGCCTGGATCGAAGCCAGCGCGCCGTTTACCGCACCGATGAATGTGACGCTGTTTGGCGACGCCGCGCAGTATCTCGATATCGTCAACGAATACATGCCGTACTGGACGCGCGGGCCGCTGGCGGGGGTCTTCGGTGAAAAGTGAGTGGTGAGAAGTAGGGGGGGGCGAGACCGGCGTTGAATCAGAAAACTTAGCGTTCCGGCAAGCGGGCCAGCGGCAGCAACAAGGTCAGTGCTTGATTGGGCAGGCTTTTGAAGCCGTGATGCCGATAAAAATGGGCTGCAGGCAGTTCGCTCAGCAAAACACTCGCTGAAGACAGTGTGCAGTAGCCGGCGATACGGTGATCCTGCGTGATCGCCACAAAGCAGGCAGTGAACCGGCGTTTGATGTCCTGCGAAACCTGGTTGTGAAAATACCGGTCCTGCGGCGCCGCACGGCTTTTGAACGTGGCGCGGCCCAGTGTACTGTCCAGCGCTGTAATCCGAAAAAGCGCTTCGCTCATTCGGCGCGCAGCAATTGACGGCGGCGCTTGAATGCGCGCTTGAGAGCGGCATTGGGTTTGGCCGGCGCGATCAGCGCTCTGGCAAAAGCTTCCTGATCTGCAACGGTCAGGCGCATGAATTCGGCCTGCGCTATGGCTTTTTTGGCCGCTTCCTGGGCGGCGGCGACCACGAAATCAGTCATGGTGCGCCCCTGAATCTCGGCTGCGCGCTTGAGTGTGGAGTGCAAGTCGGTGCTGATACGCGCTTCAAGACGTGAAGTTGACGCCGCCGAGACCCTCGATGAAGACGTAACAGCTGGCATGGCAATCTCCCTAACGACTTCAATGAACGGCAATATGCCGTATGAGTCAAGATTGTCAGGACCACGTGCAGTTCGCGGCACTGCCGAGCGCAGCGCTTAGAACGTCACGATGGCGCGGCCGGCGATCTCCCCGTGGGCCAGGTCATTACACGCGTCGTTGATCTGGTCGAGCGTGTAGCGTCGCGTCACCAACTGCAACGCTGATGGCTGCTTTGACCTTCATGGTGCCCTCCATGCTGCTGTGTGAACTTCAAACCGTGCTCTGCGTGGCAAGGATGGCCTCTTCGCTCCCGCAGCACGCATAGTGCCCGCGGCGCTCGTCATTCCGGCTGGATCTTTGCCAGCCGCGTGGCTGCAGCCCATTTTTCCGTTTCCGACTTAAGCTTATCCCTATATTGCGCTGTTGTGGACGGGGTGACGTTCAGACCCTGGGCTTCGAAACGCTGCTGCACCGCTGCACTATTCAACTGCGCTACAGTCTCCTTGTTAAGCCTGTCCACGATGGCGCGCGGAATGCCGGCCGGCACCACCAGACCATACCATACGGTGTATTCGTAGCCGGGAACGCCGGCTTCGTCTATGGTGGGAACATCCGGCAGCAAGCTCGCGCGGCTGAGCGTGGTGACGCCGAGGCCGCGCAAGCGTCCGGCTTTGACGTGGGGCAGCGCCGAAGCAAACGTTCAAATGAGCATCGTGGTTTCGTTCCCCAGCATCGCTGTGACCGCGGGCCCGATGCCTCTGTAGGGCACGTGGATCAAGTTGCGCTGGATGGCCAGCAGCAGCAACTCCGTCGCCAGGTGGGTGGCGGTGCTTACACCGGACGAACCGTAGGTGAGCTTCCCGGCGTGCGCTTACGCGTACACGATGAACTCCTTCAGCGTTTTCGCAGGCAGCGAAGCATGAACCACCAGCAGGTTGGGCTGATCCGCGACCACCGATACCGGGAGGAGGTCGCGCAGGGGATCGTAAGGCAGTTTCTTGAAGAGCGCGGGACTGACAGCCAAGTCGAGAGTGTTGAGCAGTGTGGTGTAACCGTCGGGCGCCGCCTTTGCGACGATCGCAGTGCCCACCGTGCTGCCGCCGCCGGGCCGGTTGTCAACCACGATGGTCGTGTTCAACGCCGTGCCGAGAATGTCCGCCAGCAGGCGCCCGACGATGTCGGTGCCGCCGCCGGGCGCGAACGGCACGACCATGCGGATCGCGCGGTTCGGATAATGGCTCTGTGCGGCGGCGAACAACGGCGCCAGCGCGAGTACTCCAATCGTGATCGCAGCGCAAATGTCGCGATGGGTAAGGTTCATGCCTGCTCCTCGATTTGCTTGAAAAATCCGCCGTCTTCGATAAACGATGCAGGCTGTCTTGCTGCGCAACTGAACAATACTCAGCAAATGGCAATCTATCCGTTGCTCGTCGAACCGTCAACCGCGTGCATTTTTTGGCGCGCACCAAATTTATACAGCAAGCGATAATCCCCCTTGAACCAGGCATGCTTCGCCAGCCGCTCGCGCCAAGGCGTAGCGCGCGCTTCATCGCGTTCTTTCGATTCCAGCGCGCGCAGGTCAGCCAAATAGTGCAGCGCGATATGTGTCCATGACCCCGGCGCAGGGTTGTGAACCTTGAAGCGGCGGCACATCGGCCAGTACGGACTGCGCAGCAGGATGCCCAAGTGCTCTTCGTCATACCACGCGTTGAAATCCTGTTCGCCCTCATGTTCGTCAGCGGGCACGCTGAATAACACCGGATAGAGTATCGGCGCATCGTGAAACGGATCTCCCGCGTTGGGCGCGATCTGCTGATTCATGAACGTCGCCAGCTGGCGTTCGGCGGCGATGATGGCATCGTGTTTGGGCACGGGCAGAGCACCGTCCAACGCGGCTGCGGCCGCATTGGATTCGAACACCGACACGTAGGTCGCGCGCAACGGGCTGCCGTAGCATTGCACATTGAGCATTTGACCCGCGGCCAGTAGTGAAGGAACATAGTGATTCTGATGCCAGGTGTCAAAAGCGATGCCGCCTTCGCGCTTGACGGTGATGGTGTCGTAAACAATGGTGGCGCCTTGCATGGTGTTTCCTTTGTGAATCGGGATTCTGCCATGTAAACGGGGGGTGGTTGGGTTGATTCAGAGGTGGTTAAAAAGATATTTGAAGGTGATGATGTGAACGCCCTGTTTCGCAACTGCCAGTTTGCCGCTCTGTTTTGCACCACGTATGCGTGTCTGGCCGCGTATCCGGACAAACCCATACGCATCGTCACGCCATTTCCCGCGGGCAGTGTCACTGACCTTATCGCGCGTCCGCTGGCGGCGAAGCTCAGCGAAGCGTGGAGTGCCAGCGTGATCGTCGATAATCGCGGCGGCGCGGGCGGAAATATCGCCGGAGACATCGTGGCCAAAGCGCCGCCGGACGGCTACACGCTGCTGATCGGCTCCACCGGCCCGGTGGTGGTCAACGCCATGCTCTACGCGAAAATGCCGTACGACACGCAGCGTGCGTTCGCACCCGTCACGCTGACCGCGACTGCCGGGTTGATACTGGTGGTGCATCCGTCGATGCCGGTGAAAACCGCGAAAGACCTGGCCGCGCTGGCTAAAACGCGGCCGGGGCAACTGACCTACGGCTCGTCGGGCGTCGGTTCGACTACGCATTTGGCGGGTGCATTGTTTACTGCGTCGACCGGCACCCAAATGACTCACGTGCCGTATAAAGGCGGCAGCCCGCAATACACCATCGATCTTATCACCGGACGCATAGAACTCGCGTTCGCCAGCATCGCACCAGCGATTCCGCATGTGAGAAGCGGACGGCTGAAAATGCTGGGCACCTCGGCGGACAAGCGCGATTCGCAATTTCCCGACATGCCGACCATCGCCGAATCCGGTGTGCCGGGTTACGACATGCGTTCCTGGTACGGTGTGCTCGCAACCGCCGGCACGCCGCCACCGGTGATCGAGAAACTGAATGCCGAGTTGGTGCGCATACTCGCGTTGCCGGATCTGCGTGCGCAGTATTTGGTCGGCGGCCTGCACGCCGCCAGCAGCAGCGCGGCCGAGTTTGCCGCGTACATCAGGAACGAGCACGAGAAATGGACGCGGGTGGTGAAGTCAGCGGGTATACGCGCGGAGTAAAAAGTGCCTGTCATGCCGGCGACGCACGCCCCGGACTCCGAAACGGGAGCCGGAATCCAATGCGTATACCACGCGGCAGGCGCAATATTCAGATGCTTCACTGAATTCCAGCGTGCGCTGGAATGACGGATGAAGATGTGAGCGAATCTGTAAGGGCTACGATTTCTTGAGTACCGCGCTGCCGATGTAAGCGCCAAACGACTCGCACCAGATGGCTACGGTGTGAAACTTCGTCGGATCCAATCCTTCGGGCAAGATGAAATTCTGCGCGCCTTTGAATGATTTAAGCGGTGCGATTTTCACGCGGCCCGCATCGGCATTGAAATCTTTTTCCTCGCCGACGGCGCGCGTGTTGAGATAAATCCAGAAATTCGGGCCGGGGCCGGCCACGAAGTCGCCGTTGAGCCGGAGCACCGCGCCCTGCGCGGTACGGATGATCGCGCCGCTGCCGTTGGCCCAATGCACCGGATCGCGGCCCGGCGTGGCTTCATCGAGCGGTTTTCGAATAGTCGCATGATTCCGAGCGAGCTTACAACCATCGCATAGCGCGCAGGCTCGCGAACTACTTTGGTCTACAATTGACGCGTCATCAAGGAGAAATTGCCATGGATCAGCCCGAAAACAATCCGCTCGCTGCCGTCAAAAGCGAAACGCAAATGTTATGCGAGTTTCTGGCGGCGATACGCTACGAATCGCTGCCTGAAAGTGTGGTGTCTCGCACTGAAGATTTTTTTCTCGACTGGCTGGGCTCGGGCCTGGCGGGCAAAGGTTCGCGCCCGGTGCTGGCGCTGGAGAAATTCGCGCAGGCGATGGGGCCGGCCAGCGGGCCTTGCGAAATTCTGACCACGCGCGGGCGCACCTCGCCGTTCTTCGCGGCATTGATCAACGGTGCAGCGTCGCATGTGGTGGAGCAGGACGATGTTCATAACGGCTCGGTGTATCACCCGGCGACTGTGGTGTTCCCGGCGGTGCTGGCGGCAGCGCAGGCGGTTAGCGCGTCCGGCAAGGAATTGATTGCCGCGTCTGTTGCGGGCTATGAATGCGGCGTGCGCGTGGGCGAGTTTCTCGGGCGCTCGCATTACAAGGTGTTTCACACCACCGGCACCGCCGGCAAACTGGCGGCAGCGGCGGGTGTCGCGCATCTGCTCAAACTCGATGCGCGGGTGACGCAACATTGCATCGGCTCGGCGGGCACCATGGCGGCGGGCTTGTGGGAATTTCTGCGCGATGCGGCCGACTCCAAACAACTGCACACCGCCAAAGCGGCGGCGGATGGTTTGCTCGCGGCCTACATCGCGCGCGACGGCTTCACCGGTGCTCAAAAAATTCTTGAAGGAAAACAAGGGCTTGCAGCAGGCATGTCGAGCGATGCCGATCCCGCGAAACTTGTCGATGGGCTCGGTACGCGCTGGGGCCTGAGCGAAACTTCGTTCAAGTTTCATGCATCCTGCCGCCATACGCACCCGGCCGCCGATGCACTGCTGAAGGTGATGCGCGATAACCAATTGAAGGCCGAGGACATCGCCAGCGTCACCACGCACGTGCATCAAGGCGCCATTGATGTGCTGGGCCCGGTGAGCGATCCGCAGACCATACACCAGTCAAAGTTTTCGATGGGCTTCGTGTTGGCACTTGCCGCGCTGCACGGACGAGCCGGGTTGGCGGATTTTACCGAAGCGTCATTGAAAGACCCTGCCACACGCGCATTTCACGACAAGGTGAAAATGGTGCTCGATCCCGTTGTCGATGGCGCCTACCCCAAACGCTGGCTGGGACACGTCACGGCGATTACCAACGATGGCCGCAGGCTTGAAGGTAAAGTGTCGTCACCCAAAGGCGACCCGGACAACACACTTACGCGCCGGGAGATCGAAGACAAAGCGCTGCGGCTGGCGGGCTATGCCGGCGGCGCGGGCGAATCCGAGATGGGGCAGGTGATACAGCGGGTGTGGCGATTGCGGGATGAGGCGCATGTGCGGGATTTTTTTAATGCCTGAAACTTGCCGCTGCAGACTCCAGCAATGATGAATAACTTCCTGGACCTCTATTTCAAGCGCATTCAATATTCCCAATCCCCCAGGGTGAATTTGCAAACCTTGCAGGATTTGCACCTTTTACACCTGCAGCACATTCCCTACGAGAACCTTAGCGTTTTTTGCCACCAGCCCGTCAGTCTCGATCAGGAAACGCTGACTGAAAAAATGTTATTGCGTCAGCGCGGCGGATATTGCTTTGAGCAAAATGGTTTGTTTTCGATGGTGCTTGCGGAACTTGGTTTTAACTGCCATCCCAATATGGCGCGTGTTCACCGCAATCGTCCTGAGCCGGGCGGGCGCACCCATCATGTTAATTTTGTGGCGCTTGAAGGGCAAAGCTGGCTTTGTGACGTAGGTTTTGGCGGATCGGGATTCAGGCATCCCTTGATGCTGCAGGCAGACGTCGAAGTTGAGCAGTTGGGGGAAATCTATCGCTTGCAAAAGAACGATGTGCATGGCTTTTATCTACAGAAGAAAATAGAACAAGCGTGGTATCCGCTTTATACTTTTCGAATTGAACCGGCCATGCCCATAGATATGGAGATGGCCAATTTTTATACTTCGAATAGTCCGGACTACGTTTTTCGAAAATGTATTATTGGCACCAAAATGACATCACGAGGGCGTGTCACACTCCTGGATCATACGTTTAAATATTTTGATCTGGTTAAAGGCACAATGGAGACAGAAGCTGTCACTGAGTTTGCAACCTATCTTGGAAATTTACGGGAGCATCTCGGTGTGCAGTTAAATGCGTCAGAGCAAGCTTCGCTAAAAAGTCGCTTTGCAACACTTAAGCTGCCCGACACTTAACGTTTTTGTAGATACTCTGTTCGATGTTAACGATTGTTTTGAAATTTGGTAGGGTGGGCACGCACTTTGTGCCCACGCGGCGCAGTGAATTCACGTTCGCCGACGTGGGCAAAACAAAGTACGTTTTGCCCACCCTACCAAACCATTTTTTGAGATTTTGTAGAGTGGTCAAAATGCTTTTTGATTTGCCCGCGCAGTCGAGTGTGATCAAAGCGGTACCCTGTGGGCAAAAAAATCTTGCCCACCCTAAGGTTTTTTTTGATGAGGCAAGTTCCGTGACCGTCGTCGAACAACTATCCACCTACGCCGCCAACCTGCGCTACGAAGACCTCCCTCCGGAAGTCATCAAGACCGCCAAGCGCGTGATCATCGATTCCATCGGCTGTGCGCTCGGCGGTTACGGCAGTGCGCCGGAAAAAATCGCGCGCGAGCTGGCGGACATGACCACCAGCAAGCAGCCCGCGACCGTGATGGTGAGCGGCCTGAAAACCAGTCCTGAACTGGCGACATTCGCCAACGGCGTGATGATACGGTTTCTGGATTACAACGACGGCTACACCAGCACCGGCGAGTCGGGGCATCCGAGCGACAGCATCGCCGCGGTCCTGACTGCCGCTGAAATCAACCAGCGTTCCGGCAAGGATGTCATTCTGGCAACGGTGCTGGCATACGAGATGTTTTGCCGCATTTGTGACGAGGTTGATTTGAAGCCCTTGGGTTATGACCACGTAACCGTCGGCGGCATGGCAAGCACCGTGGCGGCGGCGTGGTTGTTCGGGTTAAAGGGCAAGCAGTTTGAACACTGCCTGCAACTGGGCATCGCGCCCAACAACGCGCTGTATCAAACCCGCATCGGCAATGTGTCGATGTGGAAGGGTTGCGCTTATGCCAACGCCAGCCGCAACGCGGTGTTCGCGGCGATGCTGGCGGCGCGTGGCATGACAGGGCCATCGCCGATATTCGAAGGGGTCGGCGGCTACTTCAAAGCCGTGGCGCGCAAGTCGTTTACGCTCGATAAACTCGGCGGCAAGGATGGCGCGCCGTTCAAGATCATGGAATGCCTGATCAAGCGCTTTCCGCTGGGCCAGTATTCGCAGACGGTGGTGGAGGCCGCACTGCAAATGCGCGAGAAGGTCGCCTCCCCCGACGATATCGCCGAAATTCAGATCGAAACCGTGACCACGGCAATAGTGCTGATGGCCGACACACCGGAGAAGTGGGAACCGCCCAATCGGGAAACCGCCGATCACAGTATGCCGTATACGGTGGCAGTGGCGCTGATCCACGGCGACGTGCAGGAAGAACACTTTGACGATGCGCATGTGTTCAACCCGGCGATCCGTGCGCTCACCCGCCGCGTGAAAATAAAGGCCTCCGCCGAAGCCGATAAACACATGCCGGCGGCGATGCGTTGTTATTTCAAGCTCATCACCCAGTCAGGCGCGGAATTCAGCACGGTGGTCGATCATCATCGCGGGCATTTTAAAAATCCGATGACGGATGCCGAGATCGAAAAGAAATTTCGCACACTGGCGCAGAAGGTGCTGCCGGATGCGCAAACCAATCGCTTGCTTGAATGGTTGTGGAAGTTGGAGGATGCAGCCGATGCGGGCGAGATTCCGCGATTGACGGTTGTGTAGGGCGCAATCCCATTGCGCCGCATGGCAATCCCATTGCGCCGCATGGTGCGTACGCGCTACACATTCGGCGCAATGGGACAAGGGAACACTTGAAGCGGAGCATTGCGCCCTACAAAATGCAGGAGAGGGTATGAATATAAGTATTTGTTTTTATTCACTATTTTTAACAACCGCTATTGCGGGGGCAATGCCTGCGCAAGCCGCCGATCCCGCCTACCCCACACGCCCGATCCGCCTGTTGGTGCCCTTTGCACCCGGCGGCGGCTCGGACACCACTGCGCGCATACTCACGCCCAAACTTCACGAAGCGATGGGCCAGGCGTGGGTGGTCGACAACCGCGGCGGTGCGGGCGGCAATCTCGCGGCAGAGATTGTCGCCAGGGCGAATCCCGATGGTTACACCGTCTTCCTCGGATTCAATACCGTGCTCACGGTGAATCCCACGCTGTATAAATTGAACTTCAGCATGGAGAAGGACTTGGTGCCGGTGACGCTGCTCGCCACCGCGCAATACATCATGGTGCTGCACCAGAGCGTGCCTGCGAACAATCTCAAGGAGTTCATCGCGCTGGCGAAGCAAAAACCGGGTGCATACAATTTTTCATCGGGCGGCATGGGCACGCCTCTGCACCTGGCGGCAGAGTTATTCAGCAAGCGAGCCGGCATCAAGATGGTACACGTCGCTTACAAGGGCGGCAGCCCAGCCGCTGCCGCGCTGCTCGGCGGCGAAGTGCAAGTGCTGTTCGGCAGCATTGCGGCGTCGATGCCGCACGTAAAATCCGGCAGGCTGAAAGCATTCGCTACCACTGGCGCGCGCCGCTCCAAAGTTGCACCGGATTTGCCGACGATGATCGAGCTGGGCTTTCCCGGATTCGATGTGGGCTCGTGGTACGCGTTTCTGGTTCCCACGCATACACCGCCGGTGGTGGTGCGCCGGCTGCGTGACGAGGCACTCAAGGTGATTTCAATTCCCGACGTGCAGCAGGCATTGTCGCGTCAGGGGCTGGAGCCGGAAACCAGCACGCCACAGGAACTGGCCGCGCGCATTAAGAGCGAAACCGCGACCTGGGCGCAGGTGATTAAAGAAGCGGGGATCAAGGGGGAGTAGTGATTAACTATCAAGTTGCCCTACGACTCGAACAAGGACTTGCAGACGGTGGTGCAGTTGGCATTCGGGCAGCATCTGATGACGGTAACGTTGTCGCTTCCGATAAAGTCGGTTTTGGAACTGGTCGACTACGCAAAGCATAATCCGGGCAAACTGTACTTTGGTTCATCGGGCAGCGGTTCCAGTCAGCATGTGGGCATGGAATTGTTCAAACTCATGACCGCTACGCAGATAGTGCACGTGCCCTACAAGGCCATTCAACAGGCGATCACCGGAGTGATCGGGGGAAGAATACACCTTACCTTTGACAACCTGGCGTCGATGCTGCCGCACGTGCGCTCGGGCCGTGTGCGCGCGATCGGCGTGACCGGCCCCAGGCGCACGCCCGCGATGCCGGATCTGCCCGCGATCTCGGAGGCCGGTGTTCCCGGCTTCGAAGTCACCACCTGGAGCGGGGTTGTGGTACCTGCGGGTGTGTCCAAAGCCGTGGTCGCGAGACTCAACGCAGAGATCAATAAAGCACTCGCATCGTCAACGGCAAAAGAGATACTCGCCGGCAGCGGCTACGAGCTGGTGGGCGGCACGCCGGAGCAGTTCGACACCTTCGTCAAGAAAGAAATCGTGAAGTGGGCTGACGTCGTCAAGCGTTCCGGTGCGAAGGTGGATTGAACCTTAGTCCGCCTTGATATTCGCGTCCTTGATGACGCGCGCCCACTTCGCCGATTCGGCTTTCATGAATGCACCAAACGCCTTAGGGTTGCTGTCCACCGGGTCGGTGCCCTGCGCGATCAGTTTTTCACGCAATTCCGGGATGTTCATGGCCTTCACGATTTCGCTGTGCAGGCGTTCGATTGCGCGTGCCGGCGTGCGCGTGGGGGCGACCAATCCATACCAGTTGACTACCTCGAAGCCTTTCAGCGTTTCGTTCATCGCAGGCACTTCGGGCAGGAATGACAGGCGTTTGGGGCCGCTGGTCGCAACCGCGCGCACTCTGCCGGACTTCAAGTGTTGCAGTCCGATGGGTACGGCGTCGAAGCCTAACTGCACCTGACCACCCAGCAGATCGTTAAATCCCGGCGCGCTGCCCTTATACGGCACATGCACCGCCTTGATGCCGGCCATGTTGTTGAGCAGTTCACCCGCCAGGTGCGGCAGGCTGCCGTTGCCCGCCGAATAGAAGTTGACCTTACCTGCATGGGTCTTCACATGCGCGATGAGTTCGTCGAGCGACTTCGCGGGTAGTTTGGGATTCATGTAGAGCAGGAACGGCACCGATGAAGTCTGCATGATCGGCGCGAAGTCGCGCTCGATGTTAAACGGCAGGTTTGTCGCCAGCACGGGATTCACGCTCAGATTGCCGGTGGTGCCGATAAACAGCGTGTGGCCGTCGGCATTCGATTTCGCGACGATGTCGATAGCGACGATGCCGTTGGCGCCGGGGCGGTTGTCGACGATCACTTGCTGACCAAAGCTGTCGCTCAGTCGAACTGCAAGCAGCCGTGCCACCACATCGATACCGCCGCCGGGCGGAAAGCCCACCACGATGCGCACCGGGCGCAGCGGCCAAGCCTGTCCTGATCCCTTTGACAAGCTCAGGACAGGCTCTGACGAAGCGGATTGTGCGTGGATTGCGGTAGTGATCGTAAGCAGCATGATCGCTACGCCGTGAAGAATCGCTCGCTGCATTGGATGTCCTTGTGTTTCGCGGTAGGATAGCACGACGAAATCCTGAACCTACAGCGGAGAAGCACAGATGAAAGACACCTTGCATGTCGGCCTGATGGTGCCGATCAACAACACCACTATGGAACGTGAATTACTGGCGTGGCTGCCCGCCGGGTCAACCTGTGCGACGCAGCGTATACCGCGCGGCAAAGGGTTGTTGTCGAAGGAGACCTTGCCTGAATACGTGGCGCAGGCGCTCAAGCTTGCAGAAGCATTTGATGATCCCAAGGTGGATGTCGTTGCGTATGGCTGCACCGCGGCAGGATTTATTTCCGGTCCTGCGGGCGACGCCGCATTGCAAAGTGATCTTGCTGTCATCACCGGGAAAAATGTAGTGACTACCGCGCGTTCGATGGTGCTCGCATTGCAGGAAATTGGCGCAACAAAAATCGCGCTGGTGACGCCCTATATCGATGCGGTGAACACGCAGTTGAAAGCGTTTCTGGCCGATGGCGGTATCGAGGTCAAACGTTTCAACAGCTTTTACGCGCAGAACACCGATGAACTCGGCCGCATCGAAGCGCATCAGGTGGCCAAGCTCGCGCGCGAGACCATGCGCGATGATTGCGAAGCGATGTTCATCGGCTGCTCACAGTTGCCGACGTTTGAAATTCTCGGCGACCTGCAACGTGAATTCGGGCGGCCCGCTTTTTCGTCGATACAAGTCACCGCGGCTCGCGCGCAGCGCGCTGCGCAAGGGCAGGTTGCCGCATGATGCAGCGTAAAAAAACAACTGCGGCATGACAACACCTGAATTCGATTTAATCAGCGTAGGGGGCGGTTACGCAGGCCTCGCTGCTGGCAGCCGCGCTGCACAACTCGGTCTTAGAGCCGCCGTTCTGGAACGTGGCAGCGAAGAACTCTACGCCTGCAACTCGCGCTACGCAGGCGGTGTGCTGCATGTGTCGTATACGGACCCAAAAAGCTCACGTGAAGAACTCACGCACGCGCTCAACGAAATCATGGGAGGGCACGCCGACACTGTGCTGGTCGATGCCATCGCCACCCACGCCGGCCGCGCGGTGGAGTGGCTGCGCAGCGAAGGCGCGAGCTTCGCGCGTGCCAACACTGCGAGTTGGCGGAACTGGGTGCTTGCGCCACTGCGTCCGCCGGTGACGCAAATGGACTGGCAGGGCCGCGGCTCCGATGTTGCATTGCGCGTCCTCGAGAAAAATCTTGCGCTGCGTGGCGGTGTGCTGCACAGAAATACGCAAGTTATTGATTTAATTATGGAAAATGGAGTGTGTGCCGGCGTGCGCGCAATCCAGGGTGAGACCCCAATTGAATATCGCGCGCGCGCCGTGGTGCTCGCGGACGGTGGCTTTCAAGCCAACACCGAGATGGCGGGGCTATACCTTACACCCGCACCGCTATCGCTCAAGCAACGCAACGCCGGCACCGGCCTTGGCGATGGCATACACATGGCGCGTGCGGCGGGTGCGGCGATCAGCAAGCTCGATGCGTTCTATGGGCATGTGCTGTCGCGCGACGCCATGCACAACGACCGCGTGTGGCCGTATCCGCAGCTTGATGAACTGGCGGCGGCGGGTTTGCTGGTCAACAAGAGCGGGCAGCGCATCGGCGACGAGGGCATGGGCGGCGTTTATTTGGCGAACATCATTGCGCGTGAGGCTGATCCGCTGGGCGCTTCGGTTATTTTCGACGATGCCATTTGGCAGGGGCCAGGACGCGCGGCGGCGATTCCACCGAATCCGGCATTGCTAAGCGCAGGCGGCACGCTGTATAAGGCCGGCAGCATCCCGGAACTCGCATCGAAACTGAACATCGCTGCGGCCGCGCTTGACGCCACAGTGCGTGACTACAATGCCGCGCTGGCGTCCGGCAAATTGAGCAAACTGCAACCCCTGCGCTCGGCTACGCGCCGCCAGCCGCTGCCGCTGACCACCGCGCCGTTCTATGGCGCGCCAGCGTGTGCCGGGTTGACCTACACCATGGGCGGCATCTGTATCAGCGGCAACGCCGAAGCGCTGCGCGCGGATCGCACGCCGATTGCCGGTTTGTATGCTGCAGGTGCTACCACCGGCGGGCTGGAAGGCGGGCCAGCGGTGGGTTATGCCGGCGGCTTGATGAAGGCATTGACGTTGGGCTTGCTGGCGGCGGAACATGTGGCGGGCGGGCGCAAATAACGTGTCCATGGCATACACGAGCACCTGCATGATACGGGCAACGCGGACGCGACTGCCGCGCGGATGGACGGTCATATCACCGTGGCGGGTTAACTGGGGTGGGCCAAGCGTATTTAATCGAGCCGCTTGCTCGACACGACGCAATAAAAAAAGCGATCGCCAAGACGCAATAGCGGTTGCATGCAAACCAGCGGAATCGCTGCCATCGCTCCCCGGATTACATTTTATTTCAAACGGGCTGCACGCGCTGAAACCTTGACGAGCCAAGGATTACCTGGATCTCCCTGTGTGGATTTTTTGCAAATTCAGGCTTGGTTGCAGTCAATGATGCAGTCTGCTTGAGCACCACTGACATCATGAAAACTATGCTGCCGCGGCACGATTTTGGCTAAGGCGTCAAGCAAGCACAATGCAACAATGAAGTGCTTGCGCGTGTGGTTCGCTGCGGTATTGCGTGTTAAGGTACCGTCCTTCGAAGCTGAGCTCCTGCAATCGTGTCGACACCAGCCGCACTGAAAAAATACAAGCGCGCAATCACTGATCGTTATGCCCGTCCGGATAACGTCAAGGGTTTGGCGCAGATGCTAACGACGTTGGTGCCGCTTGCAGCCCTGTGGGCCGGTGCGGTGTTGAGTGCCGGGTCGTACTGGCTTAGTGCCATTGTCGTGGCGCTGATGTGTCTGTTTCTGCTGCGCGTGTTTGTGCTGATGCACGAATGCGGTCACGGCAGCCTGTTTCGTAGCGCGCGTCTGAACCAGGCGTGCGGATTTATTTTCGGCGTGGTGTCGGGCATGCCGGCGTACGTGTGGTCGCAGCATCATGCGCACCATCACACCACCAACGGCAACTGGGACAAGTATCGCGGGCCCATGAACATCGTCCCGGTAGACGAATATGCCGCCATGAGCACACGCCAACAGCGCCGCTACCGGCAGGCACGTAATATCTGGCTGGCGCCTGTCGCCGGATTCCTGTATCTGATTTACAACCCGCGGGTAACGTGGCTAAAGGGCAGTGTCAGTCTGGTGGGGCACATCATCCAGCGCAAGTTCGAGCAACCCGGCGGGTCGATCACATCGTATGCGCGCGAGTTCAAGACGCCTTATTGGTCAAGCGCACGGGAATACTGGCATATGTTCTGGAACAACCTCGTGCTGCTGAGCCTGTGGGGATTGATGGCCTGGATCGTCGGGCCACTGCTGTTCTTCGTCTACTATACCGTCAGCCTTTCACTGGCCGGTGGCGCGGGGATTTTGATATTTACCGTGCAGCATAATTTCGAGCACTCATATGCAAGCCCGAACGCAGGCTGGGATTACCATGCCGCTGCGCTCGAGGGCACGAGTTTTCTCGAGTTACCGCGCTGGCTGAACTGGTTCACCGCCAATATTGGCTATCACCATATTCATCATATATCCGCCCGTATTCCGAATTACTGTTTGGTGGCATGCCATAACGAGCATCATCATTTGTTTGCCGGCGTAACACGCATCCGGCTCTTCCAGATTCAGCGAGCCCTGAAATACATCCTGTGGGACACCCAGGCGCGGCGTATCGTTTCGGTGGCAGAGTATCAGCACCAAAAGGACTCCTTGGTTCGTCAATGTGCCGTGGACACAGTTGCGGGATAATTCCGGGAGGCGAGCGTGCAATTCACAGATTGTTTGTTGGCAGGAGCACGCTGGATTATCCTCCGCGCTTGAGGCCTCGCTCGCCGCGTGTGCCATCGGACATTGCCTTTGCCTGCGCTTTGAGTATCTCGATCAGGCGCTTGGCGGCTAAAATACAGTGAGCATAGGCGAACCGCACTGGTCGTGTTATTCATCACGTCGAATGCCATGGTGCGGTGCGTATGATTGTTGGTTTTTCCGCTGGCAGCGCGACCGATATATCGGCGCGATTGCTGGCGCCCAAACTCGCGGAATTGTGGGGACAGCCTGTGGTGATCGAAAATCGCTCTGGCGCTGGCAGTTCCATCGCCTCGGCGATGGCGGCGCAGGCCACACCTGACGGGTATACGCTGCTGGTGATTTCCGCGTCGTTTGCGATCAATGCGGTACTGCGCTCCAATTCGGGATATGACCCGCTGCGCGATTTCACCAACGTGTCGCAGATTGGCTATTCCACCGGCGCGCTGGTCATTTCACCGGTGTTCGGCATCAAGTCGGTCAAGGAGTTGATTGCGGCGGCGAATGAGCGGCCGGGCAAGATCCTGTACGGATCAGCGGGGGCGGGTAGCGGTATACACATGAGCACCGAGCGCTTTCGCATGTCCGCCGGCATAAGGATCACGCATGTCGCATTCAAAGGGCAGCCGGAAATGCTGATTGAAAGTCAGAAAGCAGATGGAGGCCATAGACTTCATACCTGCGCCGACCACGCCGGAGGAGTTCGACAAGATAATGCGCGCCATGCTGGTGACTTTTGACGAAGTGGCGCGCGCGGCGGGTTTGAAGGCGCCGTGACCGCTTCACCTTTCACATCAGTCAGGTTTGATCTTCGCCGCCGCCACAACCTTGGGCCACTTCGCGAACTCCGTCCTCATCAACGCCGCATATTCCTGAGGACTCGCGCCGGAAATATCCGCACCCTGACCCGCGAGGTGTTCGTTCACATCGGGGTAACGCGGAATCCGGCCGATGTCGCCGTACAGGCGGTTGACGATTTCCGGCGAGGTTTGGGCGGGGGCTAAAAATCCCCATAGCGAACTCACGTCATAGCCCGGTGCGCCGGATTCCGCAAACGTGGGCACATCCGGCGCGGCGCGTGAACGTTTACCGCTGGTGACGGCGATCGGGCGCAGCCGGTTATTCGTGATGTAGGGTTTGGCCGAAAGCATCGACGATATGTGCATGGTGATATGCCCGCCGAGCAAGTCGGTGAGCGCCTGCGCATTGCCCTTATACGGCACATGCACAAGGTCAAAGCGCGGCACCATGGTGCGCAGCAGTTCCATCATCAGGTGCGGAACGCTGCCGGGACCGGATGTCGCGTGCGTCAATTCGCCGGGTCGAGCGCGCGCGAGTTGTATGAGCTCTTTCAGCGATTTTGCAGGTAATGACGGGTGAACCACCAGAATGTTGGGCACGGTGGCGAACAGGATCAGCGGCGCGAAATCTCTGAGCGTGTCGTAAATACGTTCAGTACTGGCTGTTGTTATAAAGACTGCACAGCCTGCTACACTCGAAGACATGAAGTGCGTATCCGGTCGCTTGATGCCAGCAGCTTAAAATTATCCCATTGACCTCGGAAACCACTGAACTACTGTTCGCGCGTTACGGCCAGCGCTATCGCTGGCTGGTGGCGATCACGGTATTGCTGGGCACGATGTCGGCGACGGTCACTACTACCACGGTCAACGTCGCGATACCGGACATCATGGGCACTTTCGGCATCGGCCAGGACCGCGCGCAGTGGCTGGCGGCCGGCGCGCTGGCGGGCACCACCGTTGCTATGCTGCTGAGCGCATGGATGATCCAGAGCTTCGGCACGCGCAAGACCTTCGTCGGCGCGCTGTTTGTGTTCGTCGGCGCGCTGTTGCTCGCAGGGGCCAGCCCCAACGACTCGGTGCTGATCGTATGCAGGATCGTGCAGGGCATGGTGACCGGCCTGCTGCAGCCGCTGGCGATTTATGCACTGTTTCGCGTGTTCCCGCCTGATCAGCGCGGCAAGGCGATGGGATTTTTCGGCCTCAGCGTGATCCTCGGACCGGCAATGGGCCCCACCGTCGGCGGTCTGCTGACTGAGCATTTCAACTGGCGCTACGTGTTCTATGTGCCGATTCCGTTTAGTCTGGCGGCGCTCCTGCTCGGCAGCCAGTTGTTGCCGGAACGTGAAGAAACGGGCGTGCGCGCCAACTTCGACTGGACCGGTTTCGTACTGCTATCGGTCGCCCTCGCCTGCCTGATGAGCGGGCTGTCCAGCGGACAGCGCGAAGGTTGGTCTTCCGGCTACATTCTGACCCTGCTCGGACTCGCGCTCGGTGTCGGTACTGCATTCGTCAAATGGGAACTACGCATCGCCCAACCGCTGGTCGAGCTGCGGGTGCTGGGCACTATCCAATTCGCTTCCGCCGCATTTGTCGCCTGCATCTTTGGCGCCGGGCTGTTCGGCTCCGTCTACCTGGTGCCGCTGTTCGTGCAACTGGTGCAGGGCTTGAGTCCCTTGGGTGCGGGTCTGGTGCTGATGCCCGCCGGCCTGGTGCTGGGCTTTATACTGCCGCTCGGTGGTTATCTGACCGACCGCTTTCCGGCGCGATGGCTGATCATGAGCGGCCTCGCGTGTTTCGCCTTGTCGTCGTGGTGGATGGGGAGCGCCGATGCCAACACGCCGTTCTGGATCTTCGCGTGGTGGTTGATTGTCGGGCGCATTGGCCTTGGCCTGATAGTGCCCGCGCTCAATGTCTCCGCGGTGCGCGCGCTGCCTCCCGAACTGCTCGGGCAAGGCACCGGCATGATCAATTTCTTTCGCCAGCTTGGCGGCGCACTCGGCACCAATGTGCTGTCGGTGGTGCTGGATCGCCGCACCTTTTTTCACAGCGACGCGATAACCAGCATGCAGACGGCAGGTAACAGCGCCACCACGGAACTGCTGCGCACCATGCAGCGCGTGTTCGAGCTGGCCGGCGCGGGGGCCGACCTGCAGAACGCGGCCGCGCTGCATTACCTGGGCCGCGTGGTGCAGGCGCAGGCCTACACCATGGGCTTTCGCGACAGCTTCCTGATCGTTGCGCTGGTGTTCACGCTGGCGCTGATTCCAGCCTGGATTATGGGTAGAACACGCGAGAATGTGTCGCGTTAATGCGCGGCGAGCGCGCCGCGCACGTTCCTCTTCAAAGCTGAACCAGGCGCTGCCGTGCGTATCCGAGGCTACGCAGCGTGGAGCAGTTCCAGATACTCCTCATAGACGGTCATGTTCTTGCCGAAGGAAATCGCCGCAGCCTGGGCGCCGCAGACCAGATGCATCCAGCGCCAGGGCTCCCGGGTGGTGTGGAATTCTTCCACGATCGCCTGGTGATGCTTGAAGGCATGCATCTCCGTGAAATTATCGTGGCAGACAATCTCGGCGAGACGCCCCATCAACGCCTGCGCGTCATACCCGCACTGCACATATTGTTGGGCGAGGTTCACCGTCTCTTTAACTTCCGGCACCGCTCGCATCCGGCCCAGATTGGTCACCTGGGACCAATCGGTCGGAGGCTGGTGGTAAATGCTGTACGTGATCGCGTCGAGCAATTCGTCCTGCTTGCGCGGCGGCAACGCGGCAACGGCGGCCATATCGGGCTGCGGAGCCGGCTCCATGCGAGACGCGGTCGAGCGGATCTCCGGGCCGGTATGCCAGGTCAACAACAGCAGCAGCTTGCTCTTCAGGCTCAGTCCGTCGAGCCGCAGCAGGAAGCGCCGCAGATTGACGCTGGTGTGGAGATGGACATCCATCGGATTCCCACCGAGGGAGCGCAAGAATAGACCGGCGGCTCCAATGGACAGGGCTTCGCCGCCACCGTCGAGCGACAGCCCATCCGCCAGCGCTTTAGCCATCAACCGGGGAATCTCGGCAAACACGTCGAGCCGCCCGATGGCTTCGCCGAGCTCGCCAATAGCCGCCGTCTCATCCTCGCCGCTCCGCTGGCGCAGGATGCGGCTCAACAACTGGTGCTCCTCGATCAGGGCTTCGATCTCCGGCAGCGGCGAGGGCATCGGGTTGCTCGGGGGGACGGGCTGGCGGGTCACAAAGCGCACCACCGGCCGCATCAAGAGCGGCACCAGCGCTTTGTCGAGAACTCCGGTCTCGAAAGAGCGCCACAAAGTGCCCGGAAACATGAAGTAATGGTCATCGTGCCAATTCTTCGGGATCGCCACGCTCATCAGCAAATCGAAGGCCTCAATCGCCGGCACGTTCTGCCAGAGCCATTGGAAGAGATGGTCCGCGTGATTCCACTCGCCGCGCCCGACCGCCTTTAAGAAGGCCGCCTTGGTCTTCTCGACCCCGCCGGCGTCCAGCGGCGCAAACTCCAGCAGCTGGTATGGCCCCATCTCCGGGTGGTGAATGTGCTTGTTCGTGAGCGCCACGTGTTGCAGCACCGGGACAAAACGCTGCTCGCCCTCCAGGCGCTCGACCAGCTTCGATACAGCGTACAGGCCTGCCAAGGCATGCAGCGGGCCGCCGTGATGACCCGGCGGCATATCGGTAGAGCGGGTCACCGCAAGGGCCGAGGCAGTCAGCATCATCTGCGTCAATACCCCGGAACGCAGCTTCTCCAGGGTGCGATCCATAATCTCCGAGGGGGGCGTATCCTCGACAAACTGGACCAACGGCTCGATAACATCGGAAAACTTGACACGTTGCGGCATGGGCATGGTGAGTTTCTCCTTAAGTGCGGTTATCTCTGGACGGCTGGTTTCAGGGGGGGATTGTCATTTTAAATCCCCTTTTTCCCAACCGGCACTCTATGCCGCAATCAGCGAGTCGTCAATCGCATGAAAAACCCGCGACATCATACGGGCATCCGATTAAAAAATATCCGTATGTCCGGCGGCGAAAGCGCTTCCAGCTGGTCAGTCGACTCGAATGTTCGCTCATTTGATCACGCGCCCCACTTGCCCGTTTCAGCTTTCATTACAATTTCACCTTGTCGTCGTGGTGGATGGGGAGCGCCGATGCCAACACGCCGTTCTGGACCTTTGCGTGGTGGTTGATTGTCGGCCGCATTGGCCTCGGCCTGATTGTTCCCGCGCTGCTTTACCTGGGCCGCGTGGTGCAAGCGCAGGCCTACACCATGGGCTTTCGCGACAGCTTTCTGATCGTTGCGCTGGTGTTCACGCTGGCGCTGATTCCGGCTTGGATTGGGGGTAGAACGCTGGCGAGTCGAAGGGCGTAGCGCCCCAAGCTGAGCAGTGTTGGCTAATCGAAGCGATGCAAATTGCGTGTACCATCTCACCCCGGCTTCTTATATCATTCGCAGAGTGCCTCATACGATGTCAGTTGAATGGCAATGACTGAAAACCAAAACCCCGAACAGAAAGCCCGCGACACCATCGACGCGCTGCTTAAGCAGGCGGGCTGGGTTGTTCAGTTCGCGAAAAAGATAGATTTGAATGCCGGGTTAGGTCAGGCGGTGCGCGAATACCAAACCGATGTCGGCCCTGCAGACTATGTGCTATTTGTTGAGAAAAAAGCGCCGGGAGTTATCGAGGCCAAAAAGGAAGAACTGGGCCACAAAATCACCGAAGTTGAGCCCCAGACCGCAAACTATGCAGCCGCTAAGCTCAAGTGGGTCAACAACAAACAGCCGTTGCCTTTCCTCTACGAAAGCACCGGCATCATTACCCGATTTACCGATGCCCGCGATCCCAGGCCGCGTTCGCGCGAGGTCTTCAACTTTTACCGCCCTGAAACGCTCAAGGAATGGCTGGCACAGGGCAATAGTCTGCGCGAGCGCTTACAGCATATCCCGCCGCTCAACCCAGATCATTTGCCCGCGAAGGAATTGCGCCTGCGGGATTGTCAGGAAATCGCCATCACTAATCTGGAGGAGTCGTTCAAGGCTGACAGGCCTCGCGTCCTGATCCAGATGGCGACTGGCGCGGGCAAGACCGGATGAGTTGGCAGGGGAGATCATCGAAAATCTGGAAGCCGGGCTGAACAGCTTCCGGGAAATTGCGGCAGCGTTGCGATAGCCGGGAGCAGCGCACCACGTCCTTGAACAGATTCACGTAACACCACCCATGCCCACCATCGGCAATGGGCCGATAGTGAGTTCAACGCCGTGCGTTATTTCTTCGATCATCGATCCGCGTATGCGCCGTCGGGCTTGCAGGCGATGACATTCTATAGAAATGTCGTAAGTATTTGTTTTTATTCACTAATATTTACTATGCCAATGCACACTGCTCGTATACTGACAAAACTGATTGCCCGGCTGTACGGCGCGCTGGTCAAAATATTCTCCACGGAAATACACGCATACATTTTTTAGGATGTGTACGAGTGGGCCGGCATTCTGCGCACGATCAACATCTCGAAAGGTGACACTGCCTTCGCGCTGGCGCCGTACATCGAGACCGAGGCACGCAAGTTAAGCGCTGCATTGGCCTCGGAAAACTACCTGCAGGGTTTGGACAAACCGCAATTCATTGAGCGGTTTGCGCATTACTACGCCGAATGGAACGTGCTGCATCCCTTGCGCGAAGGCAACGGGCGTGCCACGCGCGAATGGCTCGTGCAACTGGCCCGCGCGGCGGGCTACGAATTCGACCAGACGCGCATCGATAACAGCAACCAGCAATGGGATCACGCCGCGGAACGCAGCTTCTATGAACTGTATCGCCTGATCGACAGGGTAGATGACCCGGAATGGGTCACCATGAGCGCAGCTAATCGAGTTTCACGCCGGACTGGCGGAACAGGGCGCCTACCTTCTCGTAATCTGTCTTCAGGCGCTGGGCTAACTCTTCCGGCGTGCTGTGCGCGGGGTCGAGCGTCAGGGCGCTTAGCTTCGAGGCAACCCCAGGATCGCGCAACGCGTTCCCAAACTCGGCGTTGAGCCGATCGATGATGGCCTTGGGGGTTCCCGCCGGCGCAAAAGCACTGACCCAGGTCGTGGATTCGTAGCCCGGGAAGGTTTCCGCGATCGCCGGCACATCCGGGAGCTGTGTCACCCGTTTCAGAGACGTTACCCCCAGCGGACGCGCGCGATTCGCCTTGATGTACTCGAGAATATCGCCGATCCCCGCGAACATGGCCTGGGTTTCCCCGGACATCAAGCCTACAACAGCGGGTCCGCCGCCTTTGAACGGCACCTGGATGATCTGGATGCCCGTCACGGATTCCATGATCGCCGTGTTCAGGTGGATGAAACTGCCGTAGCCGGCGTGGCCGAAGAGGATTTCTTTAGGGCGTTTCTTCGCCAGCGCGATGAACTCCTTCACCGACCGTACCGGCAGCGACGGATGCACGGAGAGTACCGTTGCCAGCATCGCGAGGGGAGTAATCCCGACGAAATCTCCCAGCGCGTCGTACGACAGCTTCTTGTACAGGTGCTGGTTGGAGACGTGGGAGGCGACGGTTTGTATCAGCAAGGTATAGCCGTCAGGCCGGCTTTGCGCCACGATGGCCGAGCCAACCGTGCCTCCCGCGCCGGAGCGGTTTTCGATGATGAACGACTGGCCCATCTGCTCCGAGAGCTTCGGCAAAACGAGGCGCGCCACAATGTCGTTCGCGCCTCCCGGGGGAAAGGGGACGATCACGCGCACCGGCTTGATGGGGTAAGCCTGCGACCAGACCATGCCTGCTGCGCACAGCATGCCGGCTGCAGCGAACACTCGAACTGCTCTCATGACACTCCTCCTTCTCGTTGTGGTGATGTTGGCGATGGTGTATAGGAATTTTTATCACCATTCTTGACCAAACGCGACACTATACCCGGCCCGTAGAAAGGTCAATCGTTTGAATTTTGCGGAGGCTTGATACAACTGCTCAATGATGGGTTTAGAAGTTATTACGGATGATTTTCAAGAAAGCTACGGAGAGAAACACGATTTTGGCGCAGTGCAGAGGTGCAGGCGACACCTTCGCGAGATAACTGGAAGGAAGCGCTCTGGAAGGAAGTGCTCTTGACGAGGCGAGTCGCTTGGTAGAGTATGAATTCAGAGGGAACATGCCGATGATGAAGATTGCTGGAGTAAGGGCCGCGATGCTGCTGTCCGGATTGCTGATGCCGTTGTGGTCCGCGCAAGTCTATTCGCAGAACTACCCGACCAAAGCCGTGCGCATCGTCGTCGGGTTCCCCGCCGGCGGTCCCGCCGACACCATGGCGCGCATCATCGGCAAAAAGATGAGCGAACTCGGCGGCCAGATCGTCATCATCGAGAACCGGTCCGGTGCGAACGGCTTTCTGGTCACACCGTCATCGGTTACCTGCCATCGGGCAAGGTGCGGGCGCTGGCGGTGACCAGCGGTGAGCGGGTCAAGCAATTACCGTCGGTGCCGACCACCACCGAGGCGGGTTATCCGAGCGTGCGCTCGGACAGTTGGTACGGCGCGGCCGTGCCCGTCGTAACCCCGCCCGAAGTGATCCAGCGCATGAACCGGCTGTGGGTCGCTACACTGCGTGCCCCGGAAACGCAGGCGCTGCTGAACGCGATCGGCACCGTCCCGGTCGGCAGCACGGTCGAGGATTTTCAGGCATTCAGGGCTGCGGAAGGCAAGAAGTGGGGCGATCTGATCCGCAAGATCAATCTCAAACTGGAATGACGCCATGAAACTGCATTGGTCATCGCGCTCGCCGTATGTGCGCAAGGTCATGATCTGCGCCTATGAATTGGGCATGGCGGATTCAATCGAACGCATCCATTCCGTGGTATCGATGTCCAATCCCAACATGGAAGTCATGCACGACAATCCCCTGGGAAAAATCCCCACGCTGATTCTGGATGACGGCCGCGTGCTCTATGATTCGGTGGTGATCTGCGAGTATCTCGACAGCCTGCGTGCGAGTGCGCTGCTGTTCCCGCCGCAAGGCGAAGCGCGCTGGACGGCGCTGCGGCGGCACGCGCTGGGCAACGGCATGCTGGATACGTTGCTGCTGTGGCGCTCGGAGATCAGCAAGCCCGCTGCCCGGCAGACGCCCGAATGGCTCGCAACCTTCTCACTCAAGATTCGCAATGCGCTCGAAGTGATCGAAGCTGATGCAGACGCACTCTCACACGGCCCGTTTGACATCGGACAGATAGGCATCGGCGCCGCACTCGTCTATCTGGATTTTCGTTTTGCGGATATGAGCTGGCGTAGCGGACACCCGCGCGCTGACGCCTGGATGCAGCAATTCCAGCAGCGCGAGTCGGTGCAGAAAAGCAGTTTCATCGACGCCTGATGCAGGTGTTACTACTTTTGCTTTGCCAGAAACGCCAGCAGGATTTGATTGAATATCACCGGCTGCTCCCAGTACGGGCTGTGGCCTGCTTCACGTACGATATGCACCTCGGCATGCGGCATGTGTTGCGCCTGCATGCGCAATAGCGATGGCGGTGTGTAAAGATCCGAATCTCCGGTCATCAGCAAGGTTGGGTGTTTGATCGACTCCAGCCTTGCCCATGTCAATGGCTGCTTCACTTTAGGCGTGATGCGTGTGCCCGGGATCGCCTGCATGTCCAGCGCATGCCACGCCGCCAGACCTTGCGGATTTCCGGCGCGGTAGGAGGGCGACAGTTCCTGGAAGTCGTGCGGCAGCGTGGCGAAGAACTTGGGCCGTAGACGGGTGTTCACCGCGGCATAGTCAGCGTCCGTGATGCCCATGTAGGAGGAGATCACTGCCAGGCTGCGCACGTTGGCGGGCCAGGCGAGTGTGTAGTCAATGGCGAAAAAACCACCCTGCGCAGCGGACACCAGATCCACAGTGCCCAGCTTCAGGTGCTGCATCAGGTGGTGCAGATCATCCGACCCGACGCCGGGGTTATCAGCGTCGCCGGCATCCGAGCGGTAATAGCCGCGCCGCGAATAGCCGATGACACGATACCCCGCTTTGGCCAGCACAGGCTGCTGATAGACCCAACCGGCGCCACTCTGCGTACCGGCGTGAAGCAAAATAATCGGGTGGCCGGCGCCGCCGGTATCCCAATACCACAGCCGCGAACCGTCGACATCGACCATGCCTTCCTGCACCGGCACCTGCGGCGGGATCGGCACCGCTACCCAGACCGGCTCGGGCGCAGCGTTCGCTGCGCTCATTATCAGACTAGTACTCACCATTGCTGCTACCTCCAGAAATCTGCGCCAGTTGAAAATGGGGTCAGACACGAAATACTTTGTAACTATGTGTTTTTAATAATTATTTATTGGCGCTTTGAGTGGGATCCCACACGCGATGCAGCAGGCGTGTGATGGTGCTTTTCGCATTGGCGTGTGACAATTTTCGCATAAATTTTTTTATGAGCGCGACAGTTCATATTGCGTGGTGGATTGTGGTAATTGCGAGTGGCGCGTGATGTAATGTGCTCGTGTGCGCGAGTGTATTCGGTATTGCGCACGCACAAACCTATCTCGTTAAGCCGGTGCGCATCAGCAACCCGTTCAGCCCCGACGGATCATTCAATCTGGTGTAAACAGGAGAAATATCTTGGATCAAGCCGCAGCTGCTGCGTGGGATAAAACAACCGAGGCACTGGTCAGCTTTGCGCAGCGGGCGTCGTATGAAGCACTGTCGGATGACGTGGTGCATGCCTGCAAGCTGCGGGTGATCGACGCTTTTGCCAGCGCCCTCGGTGCGTATGACAACCCCACCAGCGTGCTGGCGCGCAAGGTGGCGGCGCGCAGCCGCACGGACCATGACAGCGCGGCAACGGTTTGGGGCAGCCCCATCAAAACCACACCTGAAACCGCCGCGTTCGCCAACGGCGTGATGGTGCGCCTGCTGGATATCAGCGACACCTATCTGGGCAAAAGCCGCGGTCATCCCAGCGACATGATCTCCGGCATACTCGCGGTCGCGGAAAGCGTGCGTGCCGACGGCAAAGCCGTGATCAACGCCATCACGCTCGCTTACGATGTGTATTGCAGTTTCTGCGATGCGATTGATGTCAATGCCAAGGGTTGGGATCAGCCGGTGTATGGCGTGCTGGGATGTGTATTGGGTGTGGGCAAGCTGCTCAAACTCTCGCGTGACCAAACCGCGAATGCCATAGCGCTGGCGCTGGCGCCCAATATGTCGCTGGCGCAGGCGCGTCGCGGACAATTGTCGAACTGGAAGGGCTGCGCGGGGGCGAATGCCTCGCGCAACGCGGTGTTCGCCGCGCTGCTGGCGCAGGACGGATTCACCGGGCCGACCGCGGTGTTTGAAGGTAACGGTGGGCTGTGGGAAGTGATCAGCCATCACGAGTGGCCGCTGCCGGTGGATACGCATTTGCTCACGCAGACGCATCTGAAGTGTTTGCCGATTTGTTATCACGGGCAATCGGCGGTATTCGCCGCGCTCGAATTGCGCAAACAGGTCGCTGCGAACGATATCGAAGAGGTTGTCGTGGACGGCTATGAGGCCGCGTTCATGATGATGGGCGCCGATGCCACGCGCTGGGCGCCCGCCACTCGCGAAACGGCCGATCACAGCATGCCGTATGTGGTGGCGATGGCGCTGCTCGACGGCGCAGTGACCGATGCATCGTTTTCAGCACAGCGGCTGGCCGATCCGGCCGTGGCGGCTTTGATGGCCAAGGTCAAAGTGCGCAGCGACGCGCGTTTGACCGCGCTCTACCCGGAGGCCGCACCGGCGCGCGTGAGCCTGCGCACCAAAGCCGGTCAAACGCATAGTGCGGAAGTTTTATATCCACGGGGACACGCAAAAAATCCGCTGAGCGACGCGGATGTGCTGGCGAAATTTCATGAGTTGACGGCGGTACGGCTTAATCAGACGCAGCGCGCGAGCGTACTCGATAGCCTGGGGCAGCTCGAGCGCGTGGATGATGTGACGGATGTGATCAGGAAACTTTCGGCTTAGGCGGAGGCATGTCAGTGATTGAATTTAAAGAAATTAATTATGAGGCGGTGACGGTGGGTGAGGAATTCATGTCCGATGATTTCCTGATCAAGCCCGAAGACGTTGAAACGTTCGCGTTCGCGGTGGACGATCACGACCCGTGGTATTTCGAGGAGGCGCCTACGCCCTTCGGCGGAAATATTACGCATCCGGTGCTGATGGGCAATCAGGCGCTGCTGATGCGGCACGGCAAATACATCGTTCCCGCCGGCCTGCACGCAAAAATGCAGTACGAATTCGTGGAGCCGTTTCGTGTGGGCATGCGCGTGCGTACGCGCGGCAAAGTGATCGACAAATATGAAAAGCGCGGCCGCCATTACATGGTCACCGAGTTCGTCACGCGCGACGAAGAATCGGGCATGGTGCTCACGCGTGGCCAGTTCACCCAAATGCTGTTCCCGAAATCAGGAGTGCATGTTCATGCCAAAAACCGCTGATGTATTCAAACCCGGCACCGAACTGCCGCTGCTCAGGAAAACCATTTCACAACGGCAGATAGACTGCTATTCGGGCGTGCGCCCGAAGTCGATACACACCGATGTGGAATGGGCCAGGCAAAAGGGGTTTACAGCGCCATTGGCGCAGGCGCTGATGTCCACCGCGTACGTGTCGCAAATGATGGTGCGCTGGTTGGGCACGGGATTCGTCAAAGGCGGCAGGATATCCGCTTCGTTTATCAAGCCCGTCATCGTCGGGGAAACGCTGACGGCGCGCGCGGTGATCAAAAGCACAGAAAACATCGGCGGCAGGCCGCACGTGACTGTCGAATGCTGGTGTGAGAATCAGGATGGCGCGAAAACGTTGGTGGGGTCGGCGAGCGGGTTTGCGGATGATCTGCGGGTGTAAGGGAGTTGGTAGAGCTACTCAACGGTCTGAGGCGAAAGGTTCATGGTAGTAGAAACGAATAGTCCTGTGAAAGAACTGCTGGATATTTCCCCGCTAATGGCCCCGCGCAGCGTGGCACTGGTAGGCGCAACGGATCACCCCACATCATTCGGCGGGCGTGTGTTCCAGCAGATGACCGGCTTCGGCTACAGCGGAAATATTTATCCGGTGAATCCGCGACTCAAGGCGATAAACGGCCTCACCTGTTATCCGGGCATCAAGGATCTGCCGGAAACGCCGGACCACGTGGGCATCGTGGTGTCGAGCGAACGCGTATTCGATGTGCTGGCGGATTGCGCGGCTATCGGTGTGCGTTTTGCCACCGTATTCAGCGGCGGCTTTGCGGAGAGCGGCACGCCGGAGGGGCGAGAACGTCAACAACGCCTGCTCGAATTTGGGCGTAAATCCGGCATACGCTTTATGGGGCCCAACTGCAACGGCGTGGTGAATTTCATCGACCGCTTTGCGATGACCTCTACCGCTGCGGTCAGGGGACAGTATGCGGCGCCGGGCGACATCGGCGTGGTGAGCCACAGCGGCGGACTGGGCCAGATCAATGTGATGTGGCGCGCGATGGAACACGGCCTTGGCATCAGCTATGAAGCGAGTTGCGGCAACGAGGCCGACATCGACACGCTGGATTTCGCGCGTTTCATGCTGCACTCGGAAACGACGAATGTGGTGCTGCTGGCGATTGAAGGCATCAAGAGCGGGGAAAAATTCCGCCGCCTGGCGGAAGAAGCGGCAGAACTGGAAAAGCCGCTGGTGATACTGAAAATCGGTTCCACCGAAGCCGGCAGCCGTGCCGCGGCTTCACACACCGGCACCATTGCAGGCGACAACGATATTATCAGGGCGGTGTGCCGCCAGTATGGCTTGATACAGGTGAATGAATGCAACGAACTGTATGAGACCGCGGTATTTTTGCGTCATCGGCGCTGGCCCACGGGGCGCGGCCTGGCGGCGGTGGCGCCCACCGGCGGCAATATCGTGAACGTGGCTGACGCCGGCGCCAGTTTCGGTTTGCAATGGAAATCATTTAGCGCAGAGACACAGGCAGCGCTGGGCAAATTGATGCCGGGCTACGGCAAGGTGGGCAACCCTACCGATCTCACCTCGGCCGCCACCGGTGACCAGGAATTTTATCGCAAGGCGCTGATGACAATTACCGCCGACCCCGGCGTGGATGTGATGATTCCGATCGTGCCTTCGCCTACCAAAAAGAATCTGCTGCAGACGGTTGAGATTATGCAGCAATGCGGCAAGCAGACGGCCATGCTGTGGGTGGGCGGTTGTGTGGACGACAAGGACTTCAAGGCGCGGGATTTGATCAGTGCTGGCGTTGTCGTCTATCGCGACGCGACGCCGTGTGCGCGCGCAATACGTGCGGCGGTTGATTTCGGGGACTATGTGCGCGCGCGCCGCTCGGGTGTGCTCACGCCGGTGCGGCCCGCGGGCATCGACCAAGCCGCCGCCGCGCAGCGCCTGCAAGGGCTGGGCGAAAAAATCACCGAACGCGAAGCGAAGCAAGTAATCGCCGGTTACGGCCTGCCGGTGACGCAGGAAGGTCTGGCGCAAAACGCGGACGAGGCGCTAAGCCTCGCCGCCAAAATCGGTGGCAAGGTGGTGCTGAAAATAGATTCGCCCGACATCGCGCACAAGACTGAAGCCGGCGGCGTGCGCTTGGGTGTGGATGGCAAACAGGCGATTGCCGAAGCTTTTGAGGCCATCGTCAAATCCGCGAAGCAGTACGCGCCGCAGGCCAAAATCAACGGCGTGCTGGTGCAGGAGATGGCGCGACCGGGCGTGGAAATGATGCTCGGCGTGATACGCGATCCGGTATTCGGTCCTATCGTCGCAGTGGGACTGGGCGGCATTTTTGTCGAGGTGCTGAAAGACGTTGCTTATCGCGTAGCGCCGGTATCGCCAACACAGGCAAACGAGATGCTGGATGAACTGCGCGCTGTGAAACTGCTGGCGGGCGTGCGCGGCATGTCAGCGCGCGATCGTGACGCTGTGGTTGATGCGATCGTGCGTCTGTCGTGGTTTGCGCATGATTTCCGAGACAGTGTCGCGGAAATGGATATCAATCCTTTGATGGTTTATCAGCAGGGTGCGGGCGCGCGGGTGCTGGATGCGTTGATTGTTCGTGCCCAGTGAATCGTCATTCCAGCGAAGCACGCCCCGGACCCCGATCCGGGGGCTGGCATCCCTTTCCCGTGGAGGGAACGTCTGTCCGGCATCGGCGCCGAGACCGCGGGCATGAGTTCGGCGGCGTTTGGCGCGATGATCAGGAGCGACATCGCGCGCTGGAAGAAGGTTGCGCTGGAGGCCGGGATACGCCTGTAAATCGGCTATAATTCCTTGTTTTTACAGCATATTGAGACTGCCATGCCGTACCGAACCGACGATCTGCGTATCAAGGAACTCAAAGAACTGGTGTCGCCCGCGCAAGTGCTGAGCGAGTTTGCCATTACCGAAGCTGCCGCCAAAACCGTGGCTGAGACGCGTTTGGCTATCCATCGCATTATTCACGGCGCGGATGACCGGCTGCTGGCGATTGTGGGGCCGTGTTCCATACACGACGTCAAGGCCGCCAAGGAATATGCCGGCAAGCTCAAGGATTACGCGGATAAGGCGAGCGCCGATCTGCTGATCGTGATGCGCGTGTATTTTGAAAAGCCCCGCACCACCGTGGGCTGGAAGGGTTTGATCAATGACCCCAAGCTCGACGGCAGCTTTAACATCAACCAAGGGCTGCGTGTGGCGCGGCAGTTCCTGCTTGAGGTGAATGCATCGGGTCTGCCGGTGGGATGTGAATTTCTCGACATGATCACGCCGCAGTACATCGCGGATTTGGTGGCGTGGGGCGCGATCGGCGCGCGCACCACCGAATCGCAGATACATCGCGAGCTCGCCTCCGGCCTGTCGTGCCCGGTGGGTTTCAAGAATGGCACTGATGGCAATATCAAAATCGCCATCGACGCGATACGCGCCGCGCAGGCGCCGCATCACTTTCTGTCGGTGACCAAGGAAGGACGTTCGGCAATAGTGTCCACCACCGGCAATGAGGACTGTCATCTCATTTTGCGCGGCGGCCAGGCGCCCAATTACGACGCGGCGAACGTTGATGCCGCGGGCAAGGGATTGGCCGAATCCGGCATCCCCGCGCGCATCATGATCGATTTCAGTCACGGCAACAGCAGCAAGAAACCGGAAAAGCAGATTGATGTCGGGCAGGATGTCGCGCGCCAGATCGAGGCCGGCGACGGCCGCATCTTCGGCATCATGGCGGAAAGTCACCTCAAGGCGGGGCGGCAGGATTTGGTACCGGGAAAAGTGCTGGCGTATGGCGTGAGTATTACGGATGGCTGTATCAGCTGGGATGAAACGCGCGCCATGTTTGATGGGCTGGCAGCCGGAGTGCGGGCGCGGCGGCTTAAGGCTGAAACCAGCGGCTGATTCGAATGATCGATTTTTGGTCTCTGTTCAGCCTCAGCGCTGAATCCACTTCTTTCCCTCACCCTCGGTCCCTCTCCCGGAGGGAGAGGGAAGAAGATCCCTTCTCCCGCCGGGAGAAGGGTTGGGATGAGGGAAAGTAGTATCGTCGACGCGGCCGGTGTCACAGGTGTTTGTAGCTTCAATTGTTACACGCGCGGTTGCCGTTGTTTGTTGCCTGTACGGTACAGCGCATGCTGCATCGCCTGCGGTTCACGATGATCGCGGCAAGACGCTGAGCCTCGCCGTGCCCGCCACGCGCATCATTTCGATTGCACCGCACCTCACCGAAATTGCGTTTGCGGCTGGCATTGGCGCCAAGCTAATCGCCGTCAGCGAATACAGCGATTACCCGCCCGCAGCCTTGCGCCTGCCGCGGGTGGGCGATGGCGCGCGCGTCGATATTGAACGCATCCTCACGCTGAAACCCGATCTGGTGCTGGCGTGGAAAAGCGGCAATCAGGCGGGTGATATCGAAAAGCTGGAGCGTTTGCGCATTCCGGTATGGGTAAGCGAGCCGTCGCGGCTTGCCGATATTTCGCGACTGCTGCGTGACGTGGCTCTGCTTGCGGGTGAACCTGCGATGGGTGAACGCGCCGCAGACGATTTCGAGCGGGCGCTGCAAAAGCTGCGCCAACGCGGCAGCGGCGCACCGGCGCAACAGGCTGCGCCGCGCGTGTTCTACGAAATCTGGCATCAGCCGCTGCTGACCGTCAACGGCGCGCATATCATCAGCGACGCCATCACCTTGTGCGGCGGGAACAACGTGTTTGCAGGCGTGCCGGTGCTCACACCTGCAGTATCGATGGAATCGGTACTGGCGGCGCGCCCGGACATGGTATTGGGCGGCGGCTCCGCCAACGGCGAGGCGGATTTTGTCGCCAGATGGCGCCGCATGCCAATGGCGGCCTTGCAGGCCATTCCCACCCGCTACATCGCGCCCGCCGGCATTCAGCGCCAGTCGCCGCGAATTCTCGAGGGCATACGCGCTATTTGCAGGCATCTGGACGCCGCCCGGGCGCGTAAATAGAGTGCAGCATGGTAAGATTGTAGTAAGGGGAACGCGATAGCCTGCGGTCCGAGTTGTTGCGCGGCTTTCTCTTATGGCATCGAACAGCGTTGCAGATTGTTCGCTGCCGGCGTGCGGTGATTCCCTCTAAAACCCCTCATCAGGAGATTCACATGGCAGCCGAGCAACCGACCAAGCAACCAAGCACACCCGTATCCCTCACCGGCACACCTTTTGTCGACAAGACCGGCAGCGAGAAAATTACCTGGCTGGGCAAGTGCGTAGTCATGCTGATTACCGGCGGCTTCGCTTTTCCCAATATTTTCGTCGAGTAGCATCCACCCGTAGCGGGGTTCTCGCCGCGCGACGCCGGTCATTCCCGCAGTAAAAACGGCTCGATGATCGCGGCCAGCTTATGCGGCTGGTCGTGATGCATCATGTGTCCGCTATCTTCCAGCAGTGCCTCGTGGTAATTACGAAACGCGCCCTTGCGTTCAGCCAGTTGCTCGGGCGTATCCTTGCGCCAGTTGCGCATCTCGGTTTCGCTGCTCACCACCCACAGTACCGGGCAGGTGATACGCTGCCAGCAGGCAATCAGTTCTTCCAGGCGACTCATCACCGGGTTAACCATTTTGTGACGCGGGTCGAAGCGCAACACAATTTGACCCTGGTCTGACGCTTGTGCCCAGTGTCGTGCCAGAAACTGTGCCTTATCGTCGCTCAGGCGTGGGTTATTCTTGCACAGCCGTTCGGCAACGGCCTCGAATGAGGCATAAGGTCTCAACGTTGGCGGATCACGCAAGGCATTGAGCCAGCGCTGGTAACGCGCAGGCGCCATGTCGGGTTTGCCGCGCCCTGCGCCAAAGCCTTCCAGCGAGATGAGTTTTTCCACGCGCTCGGGGCGGATGCCGGCGTAGGTGCATGCAATATTGCCGCCCATGCTGTGTCCTACGATTTTTACCGGCGCGTCGGGCGCATAAATATCGAGCAGTGCATCGAGATCGGCGTAGTAGTCCTGAAACCAGTAACCCTCGCGCGTCCACTCGCTTAAGCCGAAACCACGCCAGTCGGGTGCTATCACCAGCCAATCCTGTTTAAGCGCGTCCACTAAAAATTGAAACGACGCCGAAACATCCATCCAGCCGTGCAGCAAGAAAAGTTTGGGGCGGCCGGGGTCGCCCCACAACCGTATATGATGGCGTATGCCGCGGATGGCATGAAATTCGGAACGGCTTGTTTTCATTTACTTTTTTTCTTTGAGTGAGCGCGCCTGGCGGACTATTTTTGGAACGCGGGCGGGCATTGAGCGGTGATTATGCAGCAACCCCGCGCAAGCCGCTAAAATAGCGTCATGCAGCCTTTGTCCGCACCGACGTTTATTCATCTGCGTTTGCACAGCGAGTATTCCATCGTTGACGGCATCGTGCGCATCGATGACGCGGTGGCCGCCGCCGCCGCCGACGGCATGCCGGCACTGGCATTGACGGATTTGTCGAATCTTTTCGGCATGATCAAATTTTACAAGGCTGCGCGTGCAGCGGGCATCAAGCCGATTGTGGGCTGCGATGTATGGCTCACCAACGAAGCCGATCGCGACCAGCCGTTTCGCTTGTTGCTGCTGGTGCAAAATCATGCGGGTTATCTGCGCTTGAGTGAGCTGCTCACGCGCGCCTATCGCGCCAACCAATATCGCGGCCGCTGTGAAATCAGGCGCGAGTGGTTTAGTGAGACGGGCCGCCCCACGGAAAACGGCACGAAGAGCTGCACTGAGGGCCTGATTGCGCTATCGGGGGCGCATCATGGCGATATCGGGCAAGCCTTGATCGCAGATAACAGTGTAGCCGCGGCCAGACTCGCGCGCGGCTGGACGGCGCTTTTTCCCGGGCGTTTTTATATTGAAGTGCAGCGGCCGGGGCCCGGCGCGATGACGGCGGGCGCTGCGGTGGCGCCGGTCGAAACCTGCGTGCAGCGTTCGCTTAAGCTCGCGGCGCAAGTGCAATTGCCAGTGGTGGCGACGCATCCGGTGCAATATTTGCGGGCCGAGGATTTCCGTGCGCACGAAGCGCGCGTGTGCATTTCAGAAGGGCACATGCTGTCGGATCAGCGCCGGCCCAGACGCTACACCGAACAACAGTACTTTCTGAAACAAGAAGAAATTTTTAATATATTCAGAGACTTACCAGAATCTCTTGCCAACAGTGTTGAAATCGCCAAGCGCTGCAATCTGCAACTCGAACTGGGCAAGAGCAGGCTGCCGCTGTTCCCCACGCCCAACCACGAAAGTCTCGACGACTATCTCAAGTTGTGCGCGCACCAGGGTCTGCAGGCGCGCATGCTGGCCTTGTATCCCGACGCGCAGGCGCGTGAAAAAGAATTGCCGCGTTACCTTGAACGTCTAGAGTTTGAGATCAAGGTAATTCTGCAAATGGAATTTCCCGGCTACTTTTTGATCGTGGCCGACTTTATCAACTGGGCCAAAAATAACGGGGTGCCGGTGGGGCCGGGGCGCGGTTCGGGCGCGGGTTCGCTGGTGGCGTACAGCCTGGGCATTACCGATCTCGATCCCTTGCGCTACAACCTGCTGTTCGAGCGTTTTCTGAATCCCGAGCGCGTATCGATGCCCGACTTCGATATCGATTTCTGTCAGGACGGGCGTGACCGGGTGATCGATTACGTCAAGCAGCGTTATGGCGCGGACAGCGTGTCGCAGATCGTCACTTTCGGCACCATGGCGGCCAAGGCGGTGGTGCGCGACGTCGGGCGTGTGCTGGAAATGCCGTACACTTTTTGCGATCAACTGGCGAAGCTGATTCCGTTTATGCCCGGCAAGCTGGTTACACTGGCGCTGGCGCGCGAGATGGAACCGCAGTTGAAAGAACGCGAGCAAAATGAAGAGGAAGTGCGTGAACTGCTGGCGCTGGCCGAGAAAGTCGAGGGCCTCACGCGCAACGTCGGCATGCACGCGGGCGGCGTGCTGATCGCACCGGGAAAATTGACCGATTTCTGCCCGCTGTATGTCGCTGACGGATCGGATGCGGCGGTGAGCCAGTTCGACAAGGATGATGTTGAGGCCATCGGGCTGGTAAAGTTCGACTTTCTCGGGCTGACCACGCTGACGATACTCGATTGGGCGTTGCGCTACGTGAAGCAGCTCGATGCGGATTCAACGCTGGCGCTGCACCAACTGCCGCTCGATGACGTGGCCGCGTACAAGATTTTCGCCACCGCCAACACCGCGGCGATATTCCAGTTTGAATCGCGCGGCATGCGTGATCTGTTGAAGCGTGCGCGCCCCGACCGCTTCGGCGACATTATCGCGCTGGTGGCGCTGTATCGGCCGGGGCCGATGGATCTGATTCCCGATTTTTGCGAGCGCAAGAACGGCAAGCGCTTCGACTATCCCGATCCGCGTGTCAAAGACATCCTTGCTGAATCCTACGGCATCATGATTTATCAGGAGCAGGTGATGCAGATGGCGCAGATCATCGGCGGCTACAGCCTCGGTGGCGCCGATCTGTTGCGGCGCGCGATGGGCCATAAAAATGCCGAAGAGATGGCCCAGCAACGCAGTATCTTTGGCGCGGGCGCGGCGCAAAACGGCCTGACGCCGCGCAAAGCGGATGAACTGTTTGACCTGATGGAGAAGTTCGCCGGTTACGGTTTTAACAAATCGCATGCGGCCGCGTACGCGCTGGTGGCGTATCAAACGGCCTACCTGAAAGCGCATCATACGGCCGCATTCATGGCAGCCAACCTGTCGGCGGTGATGAACGACACCGACAAGGTGCAGCAACTGCATGAAGATTGCCGTGCCAACGGTCTGGAGATACTCGCGCCGGATGTCAACAGCGGCGGCTATCGCTTCGCGCCAGTGGATAAAAAGCGCATACGCTACGGGCTGGGCGCGATCAAAGGCAGCGGCGAAGGGGCCATCAATCACATCGTCGAGGTGCGCGACAAAGGCGGTGCGTTCAAGGATTTATTCGATTTCTGCCATCGTGTCGATAATCGGGTGGTCAACCGGCGCGTGGTCGAATCGCTGGTGCGTGCCGGTGCGTTTGACGGTGTCGATGACAATCGCGCCGCAGTGCTGGCGGCGGTGGGCCTGGCGCTGGAAAGCGCGGAGCAGGCGAGCCGCAGCGCGAATCAGAGCAATCTGTTTGGCGACGTCGAAGACCACCGGCCGCCGCCGCAGTTGAGCAAAGTGTGGCGCTGGAGCGATCTGGAGCGATTGAAGCAGGAGAAAGTGGCGGTCGGCTACTACCTGTCGGGCCACCCGTTTCGCACCTATGAAGCCGAGCTGCGCGGCTTTGCGCCGACTCGGCTGGATCAGGTGAGCGCACAGTCGAACACGGTGATGCTCGCGGGCATTATAGTCAGTCAGCGCATCCAGATGACGCGGCGCGGGCGCATGGGCGTGCTGGTGCTCGACGACAGCTACGCGCGCCTTGAACTCACCGTGTTCAACGAACTCTATGAGCAGCACCGCCACTGGCTGAAGGAAGACACCCTGATCGTGGTTGAGGGCAAGGTCAGCAAATCCATGTTTGACGATAGCGAAAACCTGCGCATCTCGGCCGAAAAGCTCTATGACCTGCAAAAAGCGCGCGAGCAATTTGCGCGCGCCCTGAAAATTACCTGCAATGGCCAGTCGTCGGGAGACAAGCTGCGTGCGCTGCTGACGCCGCACCTTAACGGCCCGTGTCCGGTCGCGGTCGAGTATTGCAATCAGAATGCGCGCTGTGAAGTTACGCTCGGGGAGCAATGGAACGTGCATCCGCGCGATGAATTGATTGCCTCGCTGGCCGAATGGTTGCAACCCGAAAACGTAAAATTACTCTACCCCCATGAACAAAGTGCAACAGGTTGACAGCGCCCTGATCGACGACCTGCTGGCGCAGGAGCACGCCGCGCCACGGTTGCGCAAGAACCTGAATTTTCACGAGCGTGAATCGCATCCGAGCCAGCGCCTGCAAATCCTTCGGCCTTGCGCATCGCAATACCGAAACCAGCGTGAGCAATTTGGCGCTGGTGCTGCGGTTTCAAAAGCGTTATGAAGAAGCCGAGAAAAATTACCGGCGCGCGCTGGCGCTGCGCGAAACAATGTTGGGTGCGGCGCATCCCGCCACCGCGCTGATAATGCTGAACCTCGTGGATGTGGTGCAGGCGCAGAAAAAATTCACCGAGGCCGAGAAATTACGGCGCACCGTGCTGCCGATTTTTGAAAAAGCGCATGGCGAAGACCCCAAAACCGCCACCGCGCTCAACAATCTGGGCGCCAATCTGCAGATGTAACAGCGCTGCCGGGAAGCCGAGCCGGTGTTGCGCCGCGCACTCCCGATGAAAGAAAAGACCCTGGGGTCGATGAGCCAAAGCGTGGCAATCCCCTTAACCAATCTCGCGGAAGTGTGCGAGGCGCTGGGCCGCAAAGACGAGGCGGCGGAGTATCGCGCGCGCGCTGGAGATACAAAAGCTGGCTTCGGAAAAGGTGTAGCGAGTAGCCCGGAAGAAGCGAAGCGTATTCCGGGAAAACGTGCCGGACTGATCCAATATCGCCGTTGACTGGTTGCCGGCGAAACATTTTTCACGGTCAAGCTCCGCTCTGCTTGTCGAGCCTGGCAACACGCTTGCCGGCATCTTGCATGGCGTCAGAACCGAATTACCGCTGGTGATTGATGCAAGGGTTACGCTTGTTGAGTTTATCGGTATTCAGGCATTCAGAAATCGCCCGCGCTATACTGAGCGTCGCAAAAGGAGTAACCATGGAACTCTCTGCTGTTCTGACACCTGCCGTCGAAGGCGGTTTTATTGCGCTAAATCCGGAAACAGGAACCACTTCGCAGGGCGAAACTGTTGAGGAAGCGCTTGCGAATTTGCGTGAAGCTACCGAACTCTTTCTTGAGGAGTTTCCGCTAACGGTTACGGGGCGCGCTCTGCTCACAACGTTCCATGTAGCCGTGAATGCCTAGTTTGCCGGTGGTTTCGGGCGCGGAAACGGTGCGCGCCCTTCAGCGACTCGGTTTTGTTGTCGTGCGCCAGCGTGGCAGTCACATCGTTCTTCGTCGTGCATCTCAGGGTTGCGTTGTGCCCAATCATCGCGAGGTCAAAACGGGCACGCTTTCTGGTTTACTCAAGCAGGCGGGCGTATCCGTCGATGAGTTTCTCAATGCGCACAAAGCGTGACTTTGCGGGTCCGCACGCATAGTGTTCGTCGTCACGGACGGTCTATCATCATCCATTTGTTTCCCACGATGTGCGTCCGCGATCAAATTTGGCATTGGCAGGATATAGTCGGCCCGCGCGCGCTAAATTGCGTGGCGTGTCTGATAGCGAAAACATCTTTTCCGCGGACGGTTCTCTCGCCGCCGTCGTTCTCGCTTGCCGCGTGCGCGCCGACGAGATCGCGATGAGGGCTGTATTATTAAAACACTCAAAAAACAACAAGTTAATGTTACAGAAGCACTGTTGGTTAGGCCGAGATTGCGAAGTCCAACGAACAGTCTCTGTGAAGATCAGCGCTCGTTGAAACGCCGTATTCGGTTGACGTTGGGGTGCCTTCGTCACCCCAACACGTGCTATGCCGTGGGCAGCGTGGCGAACTGCGTGTAGTTACCGGCGCCTTCGCTCACCACTATGCCGGTGACCGACGCCTTGGGTGGCCCGCGATGCGCGCGTACCAGCAAGGCCTCGATGTTTTCCGGCGTGCCTTGAATCATCGCCTCCACGCTGCCGTCAAGGCGGTTGCGCACCCAGCCAGTGATGAGGAACTGCGTGGCCTTGTAGGCCATGTAGTAGCGGTAGCCAACGCCCTGCACGCGGCCGCTGATGATTAGATGTTTGGTTATTACCATAGGCAAGCGTGTGCACTGCGCGGGGGCGCTAGACGGTGAACCGTGGCGGATATTCTACAAGGCTTGCCGCGCGTCAAGCGCATGTGCGCTTTTCCCTCACACAGGTAGGTGTGAGGCAATCTGCGCTTCTTCGTGATGCGCCATCTGCACACCGGCGGTGGCGCATAACCCTGCAGCGCGCCGCCAGTCGGTGACGCCGCCGCCTTCGGACGCGTCGTAATTCACGTAATCCACCGCGCCGGCGTCGAGCAGCCGCCGCACACCCTGGCAGGAGATTTCACTCTGACCGGCGGTGACCGGTATGCGGATCGCTTTACGCACACGAGCAATCATCGCGGCGTCGTCGTACCAATGGCAGGGTTCCTCGAACCAGGCGATGTGCAGATGCTCGATCAGGCGTGCGAAGCGAATCGCATCCTGCACATTCCAGCCGCGGTTGGCATCGACGCAAAGCATGAAATCATTGCCGACAGCCTTGCGTGCCACGGAGACGCGTTTGGCGTCTTCTTCGGGTGTGAGGCCGCCCACCTTGAATTTGCAGCCCGCCATGCCGGCCCTGCGATAGGACTCGACTTCCTTGCCGAAGTCGGCGAGTTTCTTGCCCGGCATGTAGTAGCCGCCGATGGAGATGATGGGCAGCGTGTCGCGATATCCGCCGAGCAACTGGCGCACGGATTTTCCAACCGACTTGCCGATCAGATCCTAGATCGCGCAATCCATCGCCGAGATCGCTTCCATCAAAACTTTGCGCTCGCCCTGCGCAATGGTGAGCGCGAACATCTTTTCCCAAATGCGCTCGTACTCGAAAATACGCATGTCTTTCACCAGCGGCAACAGCACCTCGTGTATCAGTCGCGCGATCTCTCCCGCATGCGCGCGGTTGTCGCCGTTGTCAACATTGCTGGTGAGGCCGTCCTGGGTGCGCAAGCGAGTGATGACCGTACTGCGCTTCAATACGTTATAGGTCGATCCGCCGAAATTTTGCGGCAGCGGGATGTCGATGGCGATGGCTACTACGCTTTGAATTTTCACCTGCATGTCTTTACAATAAAGTCCATAAAAACAGATACTTATACTATTTTACCTTCATGCCGGGCTGCGCGCCGCTGTCGGGCGACAGGAGAAATATGCCGGGCGTTTCGCCCGAAGCGGTTTTGGCCGCGACATCGTTAGATGCGGCCAGCACCATGCCCTCCGACAGACCGAACTTCATCTTGCGTGGCGCGAGATTGGCGACGACCACCGTGTGTTTGCCGATCAGCGTGGCGGGGTCGTACGCCGACTTGATGCCGGCGAATACCTGACGCGTGCCGAGCGCGCCGACATCGAGCGTGAGCTTCAATAATTTGTCCGCGCCTTCGACGTGTTCGGCGTTTACGATTTTCGCGATGCGCAGATCGACCTTGGCGAAGTCGTCAATCGTAATAGGCGCATCAGCGCCCGTACTTTTCCCCTCTCCCCCCGGGACAGGGGAAAGGGGTGAGGGAGGGTGTTTCGTAATCTGCGCATCAGCGCCCGTACTTTTCCCCTCTCCCCCCGGGAGAGGGGGTAGCGGTGAGGGAGAAGTTGACGGCGATTTTTCCATAAGTGTCATCCATAGTTTTTCCAAAACAGATTCCGTCTGCTGCAGCACATCGTTATTCCAGAATCTCAGCACTGCGATGCCGAGTTTCTCCAGGACTGTAGTTCGTGTTGCGTCACGTGCGGCTTGTTCCTGATGCTGCCCGCCATCGAGTTCAACGGCGAGCTTCAATTCGTGGCAATAAAAGTCGAGGATAAATTTCTTTCGGTCAGCTTCGACGGGATGTTGTCTGTGGAACTTGGCACCGGCCAGCCGCCGGTCGCGCAGAAGACGCCAGATCAACTGCTCGGCATCCGTTTGCTCCAACTGCAGCTTGCGTGCGAAGGCCAGCAGGTTATCCGGCACTGGCGGGTGTTTCAAAAACTTTCCCTCACCCCCGGCCGGCTCCGCCCCCCTCGCTTCGCTCTCCCCGGCGGGAGAGGGGGGCACACCCTGCGCTGGCGATACATCTTGCGTACGCCCGTTGGTTTTCTCCCTTCCCCCCACGGGGGAAGGGCCGGGGAGAGCAACGCGAGGGGGCGGAACGCGGGAAGCGGATTTGGCTGCCCGCAGATTTTCTGAATTGGCTTCGAACAACGCGTCGAGTTGCTTGGGATCGACGCGGGTCATCAAGGGTTTGAACTCTCCGAACTCATGTCCCGGAGGAAGAAAATTATCAAGATTCAACGGAAGTTCGAAATCATGCCATTCAAGCGCCCCGCACCTCAGGTATTTTTCCGCATCTGCCGCCAATGCAGGAAGTATCGGTTTCAGAAACAGCGTTAACGCCTTGAAACCCGCGATTGACGAAGCGCAGATTTGTGCAAGTTTTTCGCGGCTTGTGATATTTGTCGAGGCGTCCTTTGCCAGTGCCCAAGGCTTAAAGTCGTCGATATCTCCGTTGATAAAATCGGCAACTTCCATGGTCAATCGTGCGGCCTTCCCGAATTCACGTTCTTGAAACGCCTTCTGAATGTCGCCGCTCTTTTGGATGGCGAAAGTCAGCCCTTCAACAGGAATTGATATGCCGCCGATGTTGCTCCCCATCTGTATTTTGGGCATCTGATTGCTGAAAAACTTCGCCAAAAATGGTGCGATCCGACTCGCAATATTCACATACTTCCCAATCAAATCACTATTCACCCGCGCCATGAAATCATCCGGGTTGAATTCGATGTCTTCGACTGAACCGTTGAGCTTCGCTGCGATGTAGTAACGCAGCCACTCCGGATTCATGCCGATGTCGAGATAACGCAGCGGGCTGATGCCGGTGCCACGCGACTTAGACATTTTTTCGCCGCCAACCTGGATGAAGCCGTGGACGTAAACGTGGTTTGGCGTTTTGTAGGGCGCGCCCGCGAATTTAAGCATTGCCGGCCAGAACAGCGTATGGAAGTAAATAATGTCCTTGCCGATGAAATGAATTTGCTCAGTCGCGGGATCGGCCAAAAATTTCTCAAAGTCGATGCCCACACGTGCACAGTAGTTCTTGAAGCTGGCGAGATAGCCTATGGGGGCATCGAGCCACACGTAAAAATATTTTCCCGGCGCATCGGGAATCGGGATGCCGAAGTACGGCGCGTCGCGCGAGATATCCCAGTCGCCTAGCGCCTGATCATCCTTGCCTTCCAGCCATTCGCGCGCCTTGTTGGCGACCTGGGGTTGCAGGCGGCCTGGTTCGTCGAGCCACATGCGCAAAAATGCCGTGCATTTCTCGTCTGAGAGTTTGAAGAAATAATGATCCGACGTTTTCAACACTGGTGTCGCGCCGGAGAGTGTTGAGTAGGGATTTATCAGTTCCGTCGGGGCATACACCGAACTGCACGCTTCGCAGGCGTCACCGTACTGATCCTTCGCGTTGCATTTCGGGCATTCGCCTTTGATGTAACGGTCGGCGAGAAACATGCCTTTTACCGGGTCAAAGTGTTGCTCGACCGGCTTTTTATAAATCAGGCCCGCCTGGGTCAGCCGTCTGTAAATGTCCTGCGACAACTCGGTGTTCTCCGGCGATTCGGTGGAATGCCAGTTATCGAATTGGATGTGAAAACCGTCGAGGTAGCGCTGGCGGCCCGCCGCTATTTCTGCAACAAAAGCCTGTGGCGTCTTGCCGGCCTTTTCCGCTGCGATCATGATCGGTGCGCCGTGGGCGTCATCGGCGCCGCAGAAGTGCAATTCGTGCCCCTGCATACGCTGGAAACGCACCCAGATATCGGCCTGGATGTATTCCATTATGTGCCCGATGTGGAACGCGCCGTTCGCATAGGGCAGGGCAGTGGTGACGAATAGGCGGCGCTGGGTCATGGGCTGTTGCAAAACCGCTGCTAAAGACTTGAATTGTAACAAATCCGGCACTTATTCCCTCACTGTAAATCACACTTGTGCGGCAAATCTGATTACAATTCCGCCCTCACTACAGATCACCGCAAACCGGAACACACTCACATGGCCATCACCGAACAGCAGGTCAAAGACTTACTGCAAACGCTCGTCGATCCCAACACGCACAAGGATTACGTTACCAGCAAATCCGCGCGCAACATCAAGCTGGACGGCAACAATGTGTCGCTCGATGTGCAACTGGGTTATCCGGCGAAAAGCCAGTTGGCTCCGATACGCGATGAAATTACGGCGAAGTTGAAGACACTGGCGGGCGTTGGCAACGTCAGCGTCAACGTCACCATGAATATCATCAAGCATGCGGTGCAGCGCGGCGTGAAGCTGGTGCCGGGTGTGAAGAACATCATCGCGGTGGCGTCGGGCAAAGGCGGTGTGGGCAAAAGCACAACCGCCGTCAATCTTGCGCTGGCACTGGCGGCCGAGGGCGCAAACGTCGGCGTGCTGGATGCCGATATCTATGGTCCGTCGCAACCGATGATGCTGGGCATCAAGGGCAAGCCGGTGAGCAAGGACAACAAGTCGCTGGAGCCGATGGAAGGGCACGGCATCCAGGCAATGTCTATCGGTTTCATGATCGACATCGAAACACCGATGGTGTGGCGCGGCCCGATGGTGACGCAGGCGCTGGAGCAACTGCTCAACGAAACCAAATGGCGCGATGTGGATTACCTGATCGTCGATCTGCCGCCGGGCACCGGCGACATCCAGCTTACGCTGGCGCAGCGTGTGCCGGTGACCGGCGCGATTATCGTCACCACGCCGCAGGATATTGCCCTGATAGACGCGCGCAAAGGCTTTAAAATGTTCGAGAAGGTGAGCATTCCCATACTCGGCATTGTGGAAAACATGTCGCTGCACGTGTGCTCGAACTGCGGGCACGAAGAACGCATTTTCGGCGAAGGCGGCGGCGCCAAGATGGGTAAGGACTACGACCTCGAATTGCTGGGCTCGTTGCCGCTGGACATTCGGATTCGTGAACAAGCCGATTCCGGCACGCCCACCGTGGTGGCCGATCCGGATAGCCGCGCTGCGCAAATCTACAAACAAATCGCGCGTCGCGTGGCGGTAAAAATCGCCGACAAGCAACAGGATCACTCGTCTATGTTTCCGAAGATCGTGGTGCAAAATACGTGAGGCGTGAGGCGTGAGGCGTTAGGCGTGAGGCGTAACCTCGAACCGCCGGCGGTGCGCCACCGGCCCGCAGGTTTTGCCCCTCACGCCTCACGCTTCACCCCTCACCCCTCACCCCTCACCCCTCACCCCTCACGACAAACCGCGTGGCGCAGCCGCAACATCGCGCGAAAAATCTTTGAACTGCAAGCGTTTTCTTGGTGGTCGCGCCTTATAATCCGCCGCATTGGCCGTATGCCCCAGCGGCCGGGAGAAACGCATGAAATTTCGCTTCCCCGTCATCATCATCGATGAGGATTTCCGCTCCGAAAACGTGAGCGGCCTCGGCATCCGTGCGCTGGCCAAAGCCATCGAGGAAGAAGGCCTGGAAGTGCTGGGCGTCACCAGCTATGGCGACCTGTCGTCGTTCGCGCAACAGCAAAGCCGCGCCTCGGCGTTTATTCTGTCGGTGGACGATGAGGAGTTTTTGGCTGAGCAAGCCGTCGCCACCATTGCTGGGTTGCGTGGTTTTGTCGAGGAGATTCGTTTTCGCAATGCCGATATCCCGATTTTTCTGTACGGCGAAACCAAAACCTCGCGCCACATCCCGAACAACGTGCTGCGTGAGCTGCACGGCTTCATTCACATGTTCGAGGATACGCCGGAGTTCGTGGCGCGCTCTATCGTGCGCGAGACGCGCTCGTATCTCGACGGCCTGGCGCCGCCGTTCTTTAGAGCGTTGACACACTACGCACAGGATGGCTCGTATTCGTGGCACTGTCCGGGACATTCGGGCGGCGTGGCGTTTCTGAAAAGCCCGGTGGGGCACATGTTCCACCAGTTTTTCGGCGAGAACATGCTGCGCGCCGACGTGTGCAATGCAGTGGACGAACTCGGCCAGTTGCTCGATCACTCGGGCCCGGTGGCGGCCTCCGAGCGCAACGCCGCGCGCATTTTTAATTGCGATCATCTGTTCTTTGTCACCAACGGCACCTCCACCTCGAACAAGATTGTGTGGCATTCGACGGTGGCGCCGGGTGACGTGGTGATAGTCGATCGCAACTGCCACGTGTCGATTTTGCACGCGATCACCATGACCGGCGCGATTCCGGTGTTCCTGATGCCCACGCGCAATCACTTCGGCATCATCGGGCCGATTCCGCTGGATGAATTCAAGTGGGAAAACATCGAGAAAAAAATCAAGGCGCATCCGTTTGCCAGCAAAGCCAACACCAAGCCGCGGGTGTTGACCCTCACGCAAAGCACCTACGACGGCATTGTTTACAACGTGGATACGTTAAAAGAAATGCTCGACGGCCATGTCGATACGCTGCACTTTGACGAGGCGTGGCTGCCGCACGCCACCTTTCACGAGTTTTACAAAGGCATGCATGCCATCGGGCGCGAGCGGCCGCTGTGCAAGGAATCGATGGTATTTTCCACGCAATCCACACACAAGTTGCTGGCGGGCTTGTCGCAGGCCTCGCAAATTCTGGTGCAGGACAGTCAGAAGCGCAAGCTTGATCAGCACACCTTCAATGAAGCGTATTTGATGCACACCTCCACTTCGCCGCAATACGCGATCATCGCTTCGTGCGACGTGGCGGCGGCAATGATGGAGCCGCCCGGCGGCTCGGCACTGGTGGAGGAATCGATACTCGAGGCGCTGGATTTCCGCCGCGCCATGCGCAAGATCGACGCCGAATTCGGCAAGGACTGGTGGTTCAAGGTGTGGGGGCCGGAGCGGCTCGCCGATGAGGGTATCGGCAATCGCGACGACTGGATGTTGCGCGCCAACGAGCGCTGGCACGGATTTGGCAATCTCGCGCCAGGCTTCAACATGCTCGACCCGATCAAATCCACGGTGATCACGCCAGGGCTGGATGTTACCGGGCGCTTCGCCAGGACCGGCATACCCGCCGCGGTAGTGACCAAGTATCTCGCCGAGAACGGCATTATTGTGGAGAAGACCGGTCTGTATTCTTTTTTCATCATGTTCACCATCGGTATTACCAAGGGCCGCTGGAACACGCTGGTCACCGAGTTGCAGCAGTTCAAGGACGATTACGCAGGCAACAAGCCACTGTGGCGCTTGCTGCCGGACTTCGTGGCCAAGTATCCGCAATACGAAAAGACCGGCTTGCGCGATTTGTGCGATCAGATTCACGAAGTCTACAAAGCCAATGACGTGGCGCGGCTTACCACCGAAATGTATTTGTCGGACATGCAGCCCGCGATGCCGCCGGCGCAAGCATGGTCGCGCATGGCGCATCGTGAAATCGAGCGGGTGGAGATTGATCAGCTCGAAGGCCGCGTGACAAGTTCGTTGCTCACGCCTTACCCGCCGGGCATACCCTTGCTGATACCCGGCGAACGCTTCAACGCCACCATCGTGCGCTTTTTGAAATTCGCACGCGATTTCAACCAGAAGTTTCCCGGTTTCGAGACCGACATTCATGGGCTGGTCAAGGAGAACGGGGATAAGGTGTTGCGTTATTACGTCGATTGCGTGGTGGCGTAGCCTGATTCAGAAGGCTTTTTTTGACTTTGTGTGGTAATTCACCGACCATGCAAGTGTCTTAGCTCATCCGATAGGCGGGACAGCTCGTGCAGCGTATCTATCTGTTTTTATTGCTTTTTTTGTCCAGCGCCTGGGCCTGCGCCCAGTCCGCGCCGGAGCTTGCACAGGCGCGTAATCTGCTGCGCTCCGATCAGCGCACGGCAGATAATTTTCTGTCACTCGGCGGCGGCGGCGGCGGTGAAGTGTCTTATGCGCTGAGCACGAACACCTCGCTGTTCGCGGGCGGCGATGCGCGATTGCGCTTTAATCAACACGCCGATACCTTCAACGCCAACCAGTTCGATGCGCGCGGCGCTGTGCAGTATGCGTTCAGCGCGGCGAGTCTGCTGCGCGCGTCGCTAGCGCACCAGCAGTACTACCTTGATAACATGAATTACCGGGACACCTCCGGCCTCAATCTCGAATGGCGGCAGGCGCTGTCCGGCACCCAGCAGTTTTCGTTGTTTGGCGCGGGTAACCGTGCGCGCTACCAGGACGCCGCGCAATTCGCCAACGATACCAACCTCACGCTGCTCGGTGTGGGCTTTACGCAGGTGCTGAATGCGGCCCAGCGCACGACATTTTCAGTAAGCGCGGTCGCAGGTTACGAGCGCGATGTCGGCCAGCGCATCGACGGCGACCGCAAGCTTTATGGCCTGCGCCTGGGCGGGCAAACCGGCTGGGGTGACAACATTGACGTCTATGCCTCGGCGGGTTATCAGCCCAGCCGCTTTCAATCGCGTAATCTTGTGTTTAATGAACAGCGTGCCGACACCCAGAGTGATGCCGTGTTCGGTGTGCTGTGGCGCATTGACCGAGTGTGGAATCTGCGCCCGCAGCTGAGCTACACGCGCAATGCGTCGAATATCGATATCAATGCGTTTAGCCGCTATGAAGCATCGCTGATGCTGCGGAGGGAGTTTAAGTGATGTTTTTTAACAGCAAATTGTGACCGGCGCAGTGGCCGTCAAATAAGGCGCCGCGTTACGCTGCACGGACACGCTCAAACACGCCAAAGCGGTAGGCGTGCGCGTGTGTTTCGTCAGCGGCGTGATTTTCCGATGACAGCTCGCGCCACTCGCCGGAGTTGATCTGCGGCATCAGCGTGTCGCCCGCAGGCGCCGTGTCCACCACGGTGAGATAAAGCCTGTCCGCCTTGGGCAGCGCCTCGCGATACAACTCGCCGCCGCCTACCACGAAAATTTCATTGTCGTTGACGCAGCGCGCAATCGCCTCTTGCAATGAACTCACCGTGATGGCGCCGGACACAGTGTAATCTTTTTGCCGTGTGACAATCACCGTGGTGCGTCCCGGCAGCAGACGCCCAATCGATTCCCAGGTCTTGCGCCCCATGATGATGTGGTGGCCCATGGTGATGCGCTTAAACAGTTGCAGTTCATTCGGCAGCCGCCACGGAATTGCGCCGTTCGCGCCGATGACACGATTCGTGCCCATCGCCGCAATGAGTGAAAGGCAGGATTGCACGACAGGATTCGGGAATGAGGACTGAGGGCTGAGGACTGAGTGGACAGGCGGGAGTTGGGTGTTACTAAGTCCTAAATCCTCAGTCCTCAGTCCTAAGTCCTAAACAGCGATGGGTGCTTTGATCAGCGGATGCGGATCGTAACCGTGAAGCGTGAAATCTTCGTACTTGAAATCGAGAATGTTTTTCACTGCCGGGTTGAGTGTCATCACCGGTAGTGCGCGCGGCGTGCGGGCGAGCTGTTCGCGCACCTGTGCCACATGATTGTTATACACATGCGTGTCGCCGAAGGTATGCACAAAATCACCGGGCTTAAGTCCGCACACCTGCGCCACCATCAGCGTGAGCAAGGCGTACGAAGCGATATTGAATGGCACGCCGAGAAACATGTCCGCGCTGCGTTGATACATCTGGCACGACAGCTTGCCGCCGGCGACATAGAACTGGAACAATGCGTGGCAGGGCATCAACGCCATTTTGTCGAGGTCGGCGACGTTCCATGCCGAGACTATGATGCGGCGCGAAGCGGGATTTTTATGAAGCAGTTCGATCACCTGCGCGATCTGATCGATATGCCGGCCATCGGGCGCGGGCCATGAACGCCATTGATAACCGTAGACCGGGCCCAGTTCGCCGTCGGGTTGCGCCCACTCATTCCAGATGGATACGCCATTGTCCTTCAGGTACTTGACGTTGGTGTCGCCTTTCAGGAACCACAGCAGTTCATGAATGATCGATTTAAGATGCACCCTTTTGGTGGTCAGCAGCGGAAAACCGGCACTGAGATCGAAGCGTAGTTGCGCGCCAAAAATGCTCAGCGTGCCGACGCCGGTGCGGTCGCTTTTTTGCGTGCCGTGGTCCAGCACGTGGCGCAGCAGGTCGAGGTAGGGGCGCATAGGGTGTGTAGCGAAAGCAGAGCTGGATTTTAACCGCAAAAACCCTTTAACCACAAAGTTCACGGAAGCGGAGGGAAAAAGTCAACCAGCCATTTTTGCGCCGCGCTTCGCTGTGATCTATACTGCGAATCGGCTGTGGTTTAAGCACGCCAGATGGCTATAATCCAAAGCTGCGGCCGCCGGAGCGAAGATGCTGGAATCCTGCCGGTTTGAAAATGTTGTAAGAAGAGAGTCGCGCCCGGCACGCAGAGGGGGTCGCCTGTAGCGACTCGACACGCGCGCCAGGTCCACATCGTCCAGGCGTAGATGAATGGTGGC
>CAMBCF010000024.1 GCA_945864585.1 Bordetella parapertussis
AAAAGTGACGCTAGCAAGGCTTAACCATGCGCTGCAGCGAACGGCGGCGGGCGGTCGCAATTGCAATCGGCGCGCCGCGTGGCCGTCGTCGCTGAGCTTGGGTCATTGAGTGGCCGCTTCGGAGTAGGCGCTATGACGGCTTCGGGTCGATTCCAGTCATAGCCCGTCAGATTGATTCACGACATTTACAACTTAAGCGAAGTTGACTTCCCGTCCTGTATCCGATGCCTGCCGCAACGCATCGACAAAGTGATGCAAATCCACGGCGGTATCGAACGTGGGATGGCGGCTTTGCCCGGTGCGGATTGCATGAGCGAAGCCGCTATACATCTGCCCTACGTTGTAGGGCGCCACTCGCGGCATGCCCGGTTGCACATGGATAAAGCGCGCGGGGATTTCCAGCTCGGTTAAGTTGTTGCCGCCGCGCGCACCGTACAGTTGCACCTCGCACAACTGCGGCGAATCCTCGCCGGTGGCGACCAGCGTGCCTTCGCGCCCGTAGACCTCCATGCGGTAGCCGCTGCCGGCCCACGGGATCGCGGCGACATGCACCGACGCAACAGCACCGCTCGCCAGTTGCCCGCTGACCAGCACGTTGTCCGGCGAGGTAACGTCAACCAGCCGCTTGGTGTCGGTCTCGTACCAATGCCTGACCTGGGTGGTAATTTTGCAGGTTACGTTTTTGAAGTTGCCCGCGACGAAACGCAAGGCATCGATGGTGTGCCCGTTGGCGATGGTCAGCGTGTTTGCGCCTAGCGTGATATCGCGCTGCCAGGTACGGCTGGCGGTACGTTCGAGCACGCCATCACGCATCAGGCTCACGCGGCAGGCGAGCACTTCGCCCAAGTAGCCGGATTCGATTTGTTCCTTCATAACCATTAACGGCGGGCTGACGCGCGATTGCAGGCCGACGGCGGTCTGCACGCCCTTGGCTTTGGCCAGCGCGGTGAGTTCGATTGCTTCAGCGGTCGTTCTGCCCAGCGGCCATTCGGTATACACATGCTTGCCGGCTTCCAGTGCGGCCTTGGTCGGCTCGTAGTGCGAGGGCACGCGCACCACCACCGCCACCGCGTCGATTTCCGGTGACGCAACCATCTTGCGAAAATCGTTGAAGGCAAGCCTTGCGCCATATTTTTTGCGTGCCGCTTCCGCGCTCTCCGGCTTGGTGGTGCACACGGCGGTGAGTTCGAAATCCGCGCTATGAGCCAGTGCCGGAAAGTGCGCGCGGCTCGCCCAAGTGGAACCGCCGCCCGCGCCTATAAGTCCCAAACGAATTTTGTTTGCCATGATACGTTATCCTAAGTAATTGATTTTATTCACTTAATTAGATATCCCTTTAGCCGTGGCCTATCAACTGCAACACCGGCACTGCATCGCGAACGCGACGCGCTCTTCCTCGGTTAACTTTTCGAGTTCGGCGTTGTGATCGTGTAGTGGTGCGGGCGCAATCGGCAACAGCGATTCTGCAATCGGTTGATCGTGCGGCAAACCTTGCGCGCGCATATGCGAGCGGCGTGTTTGCGTTGCCGCTGCATCGATGATCAGCGTATCGCCCACAAACACCACGCCATAGCTTGCCTCGGCGGATGCACGCGTGATGTAGCCGCAACGCACATCGCGTTCGAGTGCTGCGAGATCACGTTCCAGCGGCGAGCCATAGCCGCCACCGCCACCGGAGCGCAGGATGTAAGCGTCGCCCGCTTGCAGCACTTGATTCAACGCCTTGCCATTGGCGAAGTGTACTTCCTCACTTTTGCCGAAACGATGCAGCGCGACGCCGTTGCCCAATCCCGACATGCCGCCATTCAGACCCCACGGTTTGCACTTGACGCGATCCATCTGCGAACTGAAACGAATAGGGTGGCGCGCCTGCACCACTTGCTCCGTGCCCAGCCCGCCGCGAAAACGGCCCGCGCCGCCGGAATCAGGCCGCAGACAATAACGCTCCACCAGCAGCGGAAATTTCGCTTCCACCTGCTCCGACGGGCCGTTGTGCGTATCGCCGTCATTCATCGCGATGGTGGCATTTTGGCCGTCGCTGTCAAATTTTGCGCCCCAGCCGCCGCCGATCAAGCCGCCAAGATAAATGTAAAAGCTGTTGTCCTTGGGGCGGCGGCCATTGATGCGGCCAACCACCAGATCGGCGTGATGGCCGGCGATCACTTGATTGGGGAGTGCTGGCGCCAGCGCCTTGAAGATGGTATCGACCACCGTCATCGGATAACACATCCACATGCGCATCGCCGCTGGTTTCTCGGCGCTCACCACGCGGCCCGGCGGCAAAATGATGTCGAGCGCGCGAAAGGCGCCGTCGTTGATCGGCAATTCCAGCGCGGAAGTGAGGCACTTGAACGCCACCTGACAGCACGAGCGCCCGGCGGTGATGCCGGAGTTATAAAAGCCCTGCACCTGCTTCGATACCTCGGACAGATCGACGGTCATGCGGTCGCCCTTGATGGTGACGCGCACCTTGATCGGCACGCGCTGGCCGACGTTAATACCATCATCGTCCATGAAGGATTCGGCCTCATACACGCCATCGGGCATTTCGCGCACGCGTGCGCGCGCCAGCGCCTCGCTTTGATCCATGATGGCGGCGATGCCGCCCAGCACCTCGGCGCGGCCATATTTGCGGATCAAATCAAGAAAGCGGCGCTCGCCGGTTTTCACCGCGGCGATCTGCGCACGAAAGTCGCCCATCGCGCGCTCCGGCAGGCGCACGGTGTTCTTGATGATCGCGATCAGCTCTTCGTTGGGCACGCCCTTGCGATAGATTTTCACGATCGGCATCTGCAGGCCTTCGGAAAAAATATCCGTGGTGCCTTCCATCAACGTGCCACCGACATCCGGCCAATGCGCCATGCAGCAGGAAAATCCCACCAGCGCGTCATCGTGGAAGATCGGCACTGTGAACGTCATGTGGTTCAGGTGCGAGCCGGTGATGTAGGCATCGTTGGTGAGCAGAATGTCGCCCGGCTCCAGACTCTCTACGCCGAAATGCACGAGCTTCGCTTTCACAGTGTCGCTCATGCCGCGTATGAACATCGGCAGACCGAGCCCGATCGACACCGTATTGCCCTCGGCGTCGAAGATGCCGACGGTGAAGTCGAGCGCCTCGTAGATGATCATGTTGTAGGCCGTGCGCATCAAGTTGATCTTCATCTCCTCGGTGACGGCGATCAGTCCGTTGCGTACGATTTCGGTTACTACCGGGTTGATGCGGGCGGCGGATTGCGCCTTTGTCTCGGCCACGGCATCCATGGTCAGTTCCTTTTGATTTCGATGATCAGGTCGCCGAAGGCGTCGACCTCGAGCCTATCGCCGGGATGCATCACCGTGGTTGAGGCATGCTCTTCGATCAACGCCGGGCCGGCGATGCGGTTGCCTGCCTTGAGCGCGCTGCGCTGGTAGGTCGGCGTGTCGAGGTAGCCCGCGCCCGCAAAGTAGACGGGACGCGTGCCATTGAACGCTTCAGGTTGCGGCTGCGGCCCGCCTTGCGCTATGTGTTCGAAAGGCGGCTTGCGCATCTCGCCGACGATGGCGCTGCGCAGGCTGACGATCTCGGCCTTCTCCTGCGCCACCGAAAAACCATAGCGCGTCTGATGCACCGCGTCGAAGCGGCTCTTGATGCCGTCGCGATCCTGATTCTGGAACAGCTCCAGCGGCAGATCGACGGTGACCGCGTGCTCCTGTCCCACATAACGCATATCGGCGGCGCGCCTCACTGTCGTTGCGCTAAGCGTGCTAAGCGTGGCCTGACCGCGCGTGACGGTGGCGCGGCCACGTTCTTCCATTTGCGCGAACAACGCTTCCATGTCCGCGAACGACGCCTCGGCGAGCGGCGTGAACCAGGTGCTGACAAAATCGCGGCGCAGGTCGGCGACCAGCATGCCATAGGCGGAGAAATGCCCCGGCGCGCACGGGATCACCACCGTGCCGATCTGCAGTTCACGCGCCACCATCGCCGCGTGCAGCGGCCCAGCGCCACCATAGGCGACCAGCGCGAAGTCCGCGGCATCGAGGCCGCGCTCGGTAGTCACCCAACGCACCACGTTCGCCATCTGGGTGGCGGCAATGCGCAATATACCTTCGGCCGCCTCGACCAGATCGAGGCCGAGCGGCGCTGCAATTTTTTCACTCAGGGCGCGGCGTGCGGCCTCGATATCGAGCTGCATTTCACCACCGAGAAAACGCTCGGCGCCGAGCCGGCCGAGCACCAGGTTGGCGTCGGTGATCGTGGGCTCCTTGCCGCCCAGCCCGTAGCACACCGGACCGGGCTGCGCACCGGCGCTCTGCGGCCCCACGCGCAGCGCATTGCCGAGCTCGACGCGCGCGATGCTGCCGCCGCCGGTGCCCACTTCCTGGATATCGATCATCGGCATCTGAATCGGCAGGCCGGTGGCATAGCCGCCGATCAACGAGCTGCCGGTCATCAGCACCTCGCCGTTGTAAATAACGCCGGCCTTGGCGGTGGTGCCTCCCATATCGAAAGCGATGGCGTTGCGCATGCCGATGCTGTCGCACAGCGCCTTGGCGCCGATAACACCTGCCGCCGGGCCCGACTCCAGTATGCGTATGCACGAGTGCCGCGCATCGGCGACGTCGAACAGGCCGCCGGTCGACTGCACGATGAGAAAGGTGCCGGCGAAGCCCGCGGCGTCGAGGTGCGTCTCCATCTCGGTGAGGTACTGGCGCACGCGCGGCCCCACATAGGCGTTGGCGGCGGCAGTCGAGGTGCGCTCGAACTCGCGGTATTCCTGACTCAGTTCGTGCGACGCGCTGACGAAGAGTTGCGGAAATTCCTGCTCGATGATCTGCTTTGCGCGTTGCTCGTGTGCCGGGTTGCGGTACGAGTGCAAAAACAGGACCGCGATCGACGCCACCCCCTGCGCGACGGCAGCAGCGGCCACCGTGCGCACCTGTGATTCGTCCAGTTTGATCAGCACCGCGCCCTGCGCGTCGATGCGTTCGCTGATTTCGAAGCGCAGGTCGCGCTCGATCAGCGGCACGTGCCGCTTAAAAAACAGGTTGTAGGACTCCGGCCGGTTGACGCGGCCGATCTCGTAGATGTCGCGAAAGCCCTGCGTCGTCAACAACGCGCAGCGCGCGCCGCTGCGCTCAAGGATGGTGTTGATCGCAACCGTGGTGCCGTGAAGAAAAAGCCGCGTCGCCTGGAAACGGACGCTGGTTCTGGCCACGCCCTGCGCAATGCCGGACACTAGGTGCTGCGGCGTGGTCAGCGTCTTGCCGAGCTGCAATTCGCCGGTGGTCTCGTTGAATGCCGCCACGTCGGTGAAGGTGCCGCCGACGTCGGCAGCGAGTCGGATGGGAGCGGAATCTGTCATCGACTGCGGCTACTCTTAAGGTGAAAAGAACTCAAATTTCTTGAAAAATCAAGGCGCGCGTCGCACACACTCTAATCAGCCACCAACGCAAGTCCGAGATCAACATTCGCTTTCGTCGTCGAGTTTATTTCCCACCGTCAAACCCCTCGGCAGACACAGCCCAAATTCTACTGCGATTTATGAAAAAGAAATCGACGCCGCTACCTCTGATGTAAAAAAATTCATATTCTCGGAGGCAAGCGGACATGAGCAGCATCATGGGAAGCGGCGATTTCGCCTATTAGGCTCAGGATGGTTGGGCGAAATGGCCCGACGGCTGGGATAGCGGCGATGTCGCCGCGGTCGGCGTCGATCGGCGGGACAATGTCTACGCCTTCAATCGCCGCCCGCACCCGATCGTGGTATTCGATCGCGCTGGCAACTTCGTGCGCTCCTGAGGAGAGGGTGTGTTCAGGAACCCGCACGGCGTCCACATGGGCACCGATGACACCATCTTTCTGACCGACGACGGTGACCACACGATGCGGCAATGCACCCTTGACGGCAATAGACGTTACGAAACCCAGTGGAACAATCTACATCGCCCTAGCCTGGATTTCCACGGAGCGGAATTTCCCTAAGAACTGACTGGGATCGGCCTCCGGTTGGCGTTCTCACCGACGTGGTTAGAGCGTGGGTCGAGGGCAGTGTCTGCGGGCGCATTTCCCTCGTATTGCAGGTCGGCGAACACTCGATCTTGCGGCTTTCGCCATCGAATCAAGCTCGAACTGACCCTTGCCAAATGCTGAGTATATAGGGTGCCCTGATAGCAGGGTTCAGGCAGCCGTCATTCCAAATGTATGACGCATGCGCGTGTCTGATTGTTTGCCGGGCGTGCAGGAATAATCCGATAGTTCTATAGTGAAGGTGCCATGGTGGAACGGCTTACCGTCGAGATGAATACGCCGAAGGCTAGTGCGATGGCGGCTTGGCTGTGGCCGCCTTGGTAGAAGGCATCGGCTAAGTTTTGGTTGATTATCGAATCGCGAGTTGATAAAGCGGTAACGGATCAACTCTCGAATCTGGGGCACAAGGTTGGGTCGTGGCAAGACGTCGAGTGGCGCGCCGACGCGGTTTGCGCGATACGCGTGAATGACGAGTACGGATTTCTGGGAGGGGCTGCTGATCCGCACGATCCGTGCTACCTGCCGGCCATCTGTTAGAAATGTTATGTAACTATTTTTTTTATTATATATTTTTACTGAATGACTGCTACTCCATCGCCCGAGAAGAACTTCATTCGCTCCCGCCCCTCGCGTCACTCGGCACGTGCGCCGGTTTACTTAACAACTTTTCGTCGGGCTTGCGATGTGATAACGCAAGACTTGAGCCTGCGCCCGCTACGCCTGCGCGCAGTCGTCTAAGAGAATCAATGAATCGCCGCGATCACCTTGCCGATAAACGCATTCAGCGATTCGGTGGAATCGATCCAGCGCACCACCATCAGCAGATCGTTTTGGGCATCTACGTATACGATATTCTGGCCCGCGCCGTTGAAGGTGACCGCGGACTCGGGGGCGGCTGACAGGCGCTTCTTGCCCGGGTTGAGATACCAATTGGCGAATCCGTATTCGGCATTGGCCGGGCCGGGGGTGCGCGCCTGGCGTATCCATTCGGGCGAGACGATCTGGCGGCCGTGCCACTGCCCGCCGCGCAGGAACAAATAGCCGAAGCGCGCCATGTCCCAGGCGTTGATGAACATGCCGCCGCCATAATGTCCGCCGCCGGGCACCGACTGCATACGCTGCCCGTCGAGTTGTATCCAGGAATTCTCATAGCCTAACCAGCGCCAGGTAATGGATGCGCCGATTTGCTCCATCACCTGTTCGCGCAACACCTCCGGCAGCGGGCGGCGCCAGACATGCAGCGCAGCCAATGCCAATACGTTTATGCGCACATCGTTGTATTTGTAGCGGCTACTGGGCGCATACAGTTTGCGGTTGGCCCAATCGTCCGGTTTGCCTTCCGGCCGGTCGGCCCAATCCGGCTTGCCCCACAGCGTGCCCTGCCAATCGCTGGTCTGACGCAGCATATGGTCCCAGGTGATCGGCTGGTTATGCGGCGCGTCGAAGAGCGCCACGTCGGCAGGCATGTAACCGGCCACCCGGTCATTGACGTCACGGATCAGGCCCTTCTGCCATGCCAGCCCCACCACGGTGGTCAGGAACGTTTTCGCCACGCTGTGGGTCATATCGACGCTTTGCGTTTCGCCCCACTCGGCCACTACATAACCGCGACGCACGATCAGCCCGTTGATTGGGGCGCGCACCTTGGTGGGCCCGATCAGCCCGCCGAAATACGGCTCGCGGACGCCAAAGCTCTGCGCCCATGCCATCGCCTGATCGCGGGGCGCAGGATTGTCTTTGGTCTTGACGAAACGCACAGCCTCGCCCAACGCGGCGGCATCCATGCCCACTTGCGCAGGTGTACGCCGCTGCCACTCAAACCGGTCCGGGAAATAGGCGGCGGCAGGGTTAGCGCCAGACTGCGCGAGCGCGCTGCCGGCAAACGCCAGCCAGATCAACAAATAGCATAAGTGACGCATCATGCGGGCTCCAATTTAACCCTGCGCATCAGTCAGCACGCGCGCCACTGCTCTTGACCACCTTGGTCCATTTTTCGATCTCTTCCCGAATGTAAGCTGCGAATCGTTCAGGCGTGCTGCCCACCACCTCCAGCCCCTGCGCAGTGATTCCACGCCCGCCATCGACGCAAACATCGCGCCGCCCAGATGCGACGTTGTGCCATTGCCCGATGAGCCGTAATTCAGTTTGCCCGGATTCGCCTTGGCATAGGCGATAAATTCTTTTACCGAAGCGGCGGGAATCGACGCATGTAACACCAGCACGTTTTCGCTGGTGGTGATCAGCGTAATCGACGCGAAATCCCGTAGCGGCTGATAGCTCAGCTTCGGATTCAGTGCCGGCGCAATGGCGAGCGTGCTTACGTTGCCCAGCATCAAGGTGTAGCCGTCGGGGTTAGCCTTCGCCACCATTTCACCGGCGATGGTGCCGCCGGCGCCGGGACGATTGTCCACCACCACCGACTGCTTCCAGGCTTCATTCAAGGACAGCGCAACTGCGCGCCCCACAATGTCGGTGCCAGCGCCCGGCGTAAAGGGAACGATGATGCGTATCGGCCGCGCGGGATAGTCCTGCGCCATGGCGCCACATGCGAGCAACAGCAGAAAGGCCAGCGAGGGCGTTCGCCGCGCGAAAATACGGCCTGCCGTATCAGCCATTGAGGAAACGTCCGGCCGTGAACGGGGTGACATCGATAGCGGGCTTTTCGCCCGCGACGATCGCAGCAATCACCTTGCCCATGACAGGGCCTGCAGTCATGCCGAAGTGCGAATTGCCGAACGCGAAAAATGCATTTTCGAATTTGGGGGCTGTGCCCAACACCGGCAGTCCATCCGGCAGGCTTGGCCGGTTACCCGTCCACCGCGTGACTTTGTCGAGTTGCACTCCGGGGAACATGCGCTGCGCCTGTTGTTTCAACAATTCCGCGCGTTTCCAGTTCGGTGGTGTATCGATGCCTGCGAATTCCGCCGTACCTGCCAGCCGCAGGCCGACATTCATCGGCGAACACGCGAACTTGGCATCGGTATGCGTAACCGGCAGGCGTGGCGCAACGCCTGAATCTGCAATCGTGATGTGGTAGCCGCGCTCCGCCTCCACCGGCAGCGCCGTGCCAAGCTGCGCACTCAACGCACCCGATGCCGCTCCGGCTGCAATCACGATCCGCTCAACCGGTTTGAGCTCGCCATCGATAAGGATGCCCTGCACTGTTTTGCCGTGGGTCTGGAACCCCGTGACTTTGCCGCGCAGCAGGGTTGCACCGTTGCGTTGCGCTTCTGCCGCGAGCGCCTTTACCATTTGATGCGGATTCTTGCAGCGTCCGTTATTGGGCAGCAGCATGCCGCTTTTGAAAATCGGCGCGAGCGTCGGTTCCAGTTCGCGTATCTCCATCCAGTCCAGCACTACGGTTTTCACGCCGGCCTCTGCACGCATGCGCTGCGCCAGTGCGGAGCCTTGTGCGGCATCGGGCCGCTCGGAAACATAAAGCTGGCCGGAGAGTTCGATGAGTCCTTCGGCACCGGTGCCACGGGTCAGCGTTTCGTAGGCTTCAAGTGTGCCGCCATGCAGCGCGTGCATCGCACGCGACGTTCTCAGCGCCGCTTCCTCGTTCGCCGATTGCACTGCGGACATCAGCCACGGCAATACCTTGAAAAAATAGCCGGGGCGAACCGCCAGCGGCCCCTCGGGATTGAGCAACCAGCCCGGCGCCTGGCGCAGAATTCCGGGAATCAAATAAGGCACTACCCCGCCCGGACTGATATTGCCCGCGTTGCCGAACGAAGCCCCTTCACCCACCGGCCCGGAATCGACCAGCGTGACCTTGAAACCCGCACGCTGCAGCCACAGCGCCGACGAAACGCCGACGATGCCAGCGCCTATAACCGTGACTGTTGCTTCACTCACGTTGCAATCACTCAGCCTTGATATTGCGTTCCTTGACCAGCTTCGCCCACTTCTGCCGCTCAGCACGTATGAATTGCGCGGTCTCGGAGGGGGACTTCATGACGTCAGGCTCAAAGCCGAGGTTAAACATTTTTTGCCGCAGATCATTGCCGGCAACGACCTCGCGAATGGCCGTATTGAGCCGGGCAATCGCATCTGGCGGCGTGCCTGCCGGCGCCTGTATCGATTCCCACGTCGCCACGTCAAAGCCCGGTATGCCCGATTCCGCGATGGTTGGAATATCCGGTGCGCCGCTAGCGCGCTTTGCGGTGGAAACCGCCAGCGCTTTCAGCTTGCCTTCTTTCGCCAGATTAATCGCCGAACCGATGCCCGGCATCATCATCGTTACGCGCCCACCCATGACATCCGCGATCGCGGGTGCACTGCCTTTGTAGGGAACGTGCAACATGTCGGTTCCGGTCATGCTAAGCATCATCTCGCCCGCAAGATGCGCAGCACTGCCGATGCCAAAGGACGCATAATTAAGTTTGCCCGGCTGCGCCTTTGCCAGCGCGATCAATTCTTTTACCGTCGTGACAGGCACGCTGTTGTGCGTGATCAGCAGCAGCGGCACGATCGCCACCACCGTGACCGGCGCGAAGTCCTTCTCGATGTCGTACGTCAGCTTGTAGAGGCTGGGATTGATCGAAAAAGAAGCCGACACAAATAACAAGGTATATCCATCCGCAGGCTGACTTTTTACATATTCGGTGGCGACGATCGTGTTTGCTCCCGGCTTGTTATCCACCAAAACTTGCTGACCCAGCTTTTCGGGTAGTGCGGCACCGAGCAGACGCGCGAGTGCATCCGATCCGCCGCCGGGCGGGAACCCGACGAAGAGCTTGATCGATTTGTTCGGATAGGCTTGCCCCGACGCGACCCCCGTATTCAGAAGCGTGGCGAAGGCGATCAGCAAAATGGAGGCGGCGCGCGCAATGGGTTGAACTGTAGCAGGCATAGTTTGCACCCCGGAAGTTTACGTCGTGACAGCCGATACACGAATTCTACGCCGACTCGCGAGTCTTGCTACGAGCTAACGCACGACTTGTTTCAATACCACGTTGGCCATGATTCCCTGACCGTAGCTGGCAGCGGGTTTTAAATCAATCATTTCAGGAAAATTAAGTCGTGAAAATTAAGTCGTTGCGAAATATTAACATGTAGGTTAACGTTGATGTGGAGCAAAAGATAGTTGTCCTGCATGGCTTCATCAAAAAGACGCAAAAACGCCCTTGGCCGATTTACGCATAGCTCAGAAACGTTTGAAGGAGTTGCGCCATGGTTAAATTAAAGCAACGAACAGGAGGCGAGGTGTTCGCCCCGGTGGCGTTTGATCCTGTCGCCTATGCAGCACAGCGTAGCGCTAAAGACCGGGCATTTAAATCGGCTTATGCGGTGCTGCAAGATGAATTTAGTACGCTCGATGCGCTGCTGCGTGCCCGTAAAGCTGCCGGGCTGACGCAAGCAGAGGTGGCCGCGCGTATGGGTATCTACCCGGCATCGCTGGCGCGTATTGAGGGTAGCTTGGGCAACCGAAAACATTCGCCTACGCTGGCAACGCTACGTAAGTATGCGCAGGCATGTGGGGTGCATTTGACAATTCGCTTGGGTTGAAGGCGTTTGATGGTGGCCTGCGCACCGCGCATAAAGAGTTATGAGTCGAGCAGCTTCAACCGCTGTACTTTTCCCGAAGGCCCTTTGGGCAATTCATTCACGAACTTGATAATCTTCGGCGTTTTGTATTTGCCGAGTTCCTTCAGTGAAAATGCGTTGAGTTCTTCCGGCGTGCAGCGCGCACCGGGTTTCAACACCACGCAAGCCATGATTTCCTGACCGTAGTTGGCGTCGGGAATGCCGACTGCAGCGGCTTCGAGCACGGCGGGGTGCTTTAACAGTACTTCGTCAATTTCGCGCGGCGCGATGTTTTCGCCGCCTTTGATGATGAGTTCCTTGATGCGGCCGGTCACGAACACAAAGCCGTCTTCATCGAGATAGCCCACGTCGCCGGTGTGCATCCAACCGTCGGGCGCCAGTGTTTTCTGCGTGCTCTCCGGGTCTTTGTAATAACTTTTCATTACATTGTCGCCGCGTATCATCAGTTCACCCGGCGTGTTCGGCGGCAGGTCGTTACCCGTCAGCGGATCGATGACCTTGGCTTCATTGCCGTAGGCCTGTCCGGGGCTGCCGATTTTGCGTTTGGCGGGGTCGTAGGGATTGGTAAAGCACGGCGCATTGGTTTCGGTCATGCCGAAGGTTTCGATCACACCAATGCCGAATTTTGCTTCGAACGCGCAATGCTGTTGCGGTGGCAGCGGTGCAGAGGCGGAGCGGCAGAATTTCAAGCGCGAGATGTCGAGTCCTTGTTGGCGCGGGTCGTCGCCGTTCAAAAGGTACGCGATGATGGTGGGCACCACATTGATCCAGGTGCAGCGATGTTTGACCGCCAGCGCCCAGTAGCCAGATGCGCTGAAGCGGTGTGGCATTACCACCGAGCCGCCATGCACCAGCGGCGCCACGGCGGTCACAATCTGGCCGTTGATGTGAAACAGCGGCAGGGCGCACAACACGCGATCCTGTGCGGTGAGCTGATGCGCGCTGCTGGTAAATTCACCGCCCGCAATCACGCTGCGGTTCGACAGCACGCAGCCCTTGGGCTTGCCGGTGGTGCCCGAGGTGTACATCAGCAGGGCGTCGTCGTCTGCGGTGACGCCGGGTAGTGCGATTTCCGTTTGCGGCTCGAAAACTGTTGTAGCGTCAGGATCAATCACCACCACTTGAATGTCGCGTTTGATGTTCGCCAGCGCTTCATACACGCGCGGTGCGAGTTCTTCGCTGGTGAAAACCAGCTTGCTATCCGAGTGATCGAGAACGTAGCTGAGTTGCGAGGATTGCGCCAGCAGATTGAGCGGCACCACCATGCAGCCTGCGTACATCACGCCGATCAGCAGGCGCGCGGTCTGGTAGCTGTTGTGCAGCATCAGCGCGACCTTGTCGCCTTTGTGCAGGCGGCGATTCAGCAGATACGCCGCGAGTTGAATAGAGTCGCGTTGCAGTTGCGCGTAGCTGAGCGTGGCGCCGGTTTCCGGCGCGATCACATAGGGCGCAGCAGGCGTTTCGCGCGCGCGCAGGTCTACGGTGTGGCGAATGGTTCGCATTTTGCGCGAGGCGTTAGGCGTGAGGCGAGAGTCGCGAAACAACGGTGGTCTTGCGCCTCACTCCTCACGCCTCACCGGTCGCGGCCATGCCGCGACCAGTAGTCGCCAAAAATTTCATCCACGCCTGGTTCGCGTGCGGCAATCGGGCGCACGATGCGGGTGATGTTCATGAAGTGCCTGTAATTCAGGTTATCGGAGAAACTGTTGCCGCCCCAGGTGCCGCAGCCCATGGTGAGCGAGAACGGCAGGCCGTTGTCGAAGCTGCCGCCGTTGGCGATGGCATGGGCCTGATTGACGATCACGCGGCATACCGTCATTTCCAGGCCCAGCCGGCGGATGTGCGCGTCGTTTTGAGTATGTATGCCGCACGAATGGCCGTTGCCCATGTAATCGTAAATGGCGCGCAGGGTGTTAAACGCGTGATCGAAATCGCGTGCCTTGTAAACGGTGAGCACCGGACAGAGTTTTTCGCCGGAGAACGGATAAGCCTCGCCGGCGCCGGTTTCTTCGACCATTAAGCACTTGGCGTTGACGAGTTGCGGGCGCGTGAATCCGGCGACTGCGCAGATTTTTGCAACCGATTGCGCGGTGACTCGCGACGACAGATGGCCGTCGGGGAACATGGCATGCTGCAGGGCGTCTTTCTCGGCTGTGCTCAACAGCACGCCGCCCTGCTTTTCCAACTCGGCAAGCATGCGTCCATACACAGCAGCATGAATGATGACGCTGTTTTCCGATGAGCAACTGGTGGCGTTGTCAAAAATCTTCGAGCGCATTATTTTTGCTGCGGCGTCGGCGTAGTCCGCGCTGTCATCGACGATTACCGCCACGTTGCCTGCACCCACGCCCAGCGCCGGTGTGCCGCTCGAATACCCCGCGCGCACGTTGGCCTGCGAGCCGGTGACGACCACCAGATCACACTGCTTCATCAATTCGCCGGAGCTTTCCTTGGTCACCGGATTCGGCAGCATCTGCACCAGGTCGAGTGGCGCGTTCACGCGCCTGAACTCGGCGTGGATGTATTCAATCAGCCTGGCGCTAGTGGATACACCTTTGGGGGAGGGCGACAGGATTACCGCATTGCCGCATTTCAGCGCGTTGATAATGTTGTTGGCGGGTGTGGCGCCGGGGTTGGTGGACGGCACCACCGCGCACACCACACCGACGGGCCGCGCGATTTCGGTGATGCCTGTATCGGGATAGTCGGCGAGCACGCCGGTGGAGATAGCGCCTTTGAGATCGCACAGCAGCCCCAGCGTCTTGCGATGGTTCTTATTGATCTTGTCCTGCACATTGCCCAGCCCGGTGTCGCGCACGGCGATTTCGGCCAATGTTTTATTGCGCGTGGGCTCCATAATCGCCCAGCCCGCGGCGGTGGTGAGTTCGTCAAGTTGCACCTGTGTGTAACGCGCGACGAGCGCTTGCGCGGCGCGCGCGTTGGCGACCAACGCGTCAACAATTTGCGTGGCCGGAGTGGATGCGGTATCAGGCATGTGAGTGTGGCGCGACAAGCGAGTGATTGAGCGGATTTTAGCAGTGTGCCTGGGCGCACCATCGCGAACTTCGCAGTACTTTAGCGCGGTTAAATTAATTTAATAAAAACAGATACTTACATTATATTTCGGTCTTGCTATTTTTCTCGCTGCGACGCGCATTGCGACGTCGCAGCGACGCTGGAAAATGCTACACTGCGCGCCGTTCGAGGAATACAGAAGGTAGTTTATGCAATGGCTGATAAAAAGCACGTTAAATTTCCGGGAAGACTGGTGTTTGTTGGCTTCGGCTCTGTGGGACAGGGCACGCTGCCGCTGCTGCTGCGCCACATCGACATGCCGCTGGAGCGTATCACCATCCTCACCGGCGACGAGCGCGGCCAGGCCGAGGCTGAGCATTTCGGCATAAAGTTCGTCGTCCATCCGCTGACGCAGGACAATTACCGCGCACTGCTCGATCCGCTGCTCGACAAGGGCGATTTCCTGCTCAATCTTTCGGTGGATGTTTCCAGCGTTGCACTGATCGAGTTTTGCTACGAAAAAGGCGCGTTGTATCTCGATACCTGCATCGAGCCCTGGCTTGGCGGGTATACCGATCCGACCGTATCCGCGTCGCACCGCTCCAACTACGGCTTACGCGAAGACGTGCGCGCGCTACGCGACAAATATCCCAACGGCGGGCCGACGGTGATCCCCACGCACGGCGCCAATCCGGGCCTGATTTCGCACTGGGTGAAACAGGGGCTGGTGAATATCGCGCGCGATCTGCACCGCAAGACCGACATTCCCAAAACCAGGGCCAAATGGGCGCAACTCGCGATGAAGCTCGGCGTGAAAGTGATTCATTGCGCCGAGCGTGATACGCAAGTAGCCAGCCCGGGCAAGCAGCGCTTTGAGTTCGTCAATACCTGGTCGGTCGATGGTTTTGTCGGCGAGGGTTCACAGCCCTGTGAACTGGGTTGGGGTACGCATGAGAAACATTTTCCGTCCGACGGCCAGCGCCATGAGTATGGTTGCGACTCGGCGATTTTTCTCACGCGGCCCGGCGCTTCGGTGCGCGTGCGCTCGTGGACGCCGTCTGAGGGCAACTACCACGGCTTTTTGATCACGCACGGCGAAGCGATCTCGATCGCGGATTATTTCACCGTGCGCGAAAAAGACAAGGTGGTGTACCGGCCGACCTGTCACTACGCTTATCATCCGTGCGACAACACCGTGTCGTCGATACACGAGCTGGCCGGCAAGAACTGGGAGCTGCCCGACAAAAAGCGCATTTTGATGGACGACATCATCGACGGCACAGATGAGCTGGGCGCATTGCTGATGGGGCATGCACGCGGCGCGTATTGGTATGGCTCGCGCGTGAACGTTCACGAAGCGCGCAAGCTGGCGCCCTACAACAACGCCACCAGCATCCAGGTCGCGGCGGGTGTGTTGGGTGGGGTGGTGTGGGCGATGGAGAACCCGCGCGCGGGCGTCCTTGACCCGGACGATCTTGATTTTCGCCGTGTGCTGGAAGTCGCCAGTCCCTATCTGGGCGAGGTGCGCGGCGTTTACACCGAGTGGAGCCCGCTGCGGGGCCGCCATCATCCGTTTCCCGAAGATGTCGATGAATCCGACCCGTGGCAGTTCAAGAATTTTCGCGTGACTTGAGCGCGAAAGTAAGCGAGGTCAAAAAGCTTACCGTAGAGGCGCAGAGGAGACGCAGAGAAGTTCAATAGACTGTCTCTGCGGCTGTTCTCTGCGCCTCTGCGGTGAAGATTTTTAGCGGGCTGGCCCTCCTCAGGCAGTCACGCCAAACAAAGCCCCGACGCCTGCGGTCAAGGCCATCGCCAACGCGCCCCAGAAGGTTACACGCGCGGCAGCAATGATCACCGATGCGCCGCCTGCGCGCGCCGCCATCGAGCCCAGGATCGCGAGAAACGCGAGAGAGCCGGCGGAAACGGCCCACAGGATCGTGGATGTCGGCGCCACCAGCACAATCATCAGAGGCAGTGCCGCCCCTATCGCAAAAGTGCTGGCCGACGCCAATGCGGCTTGCACCGGCCGCGCAGTCAATAGTTCGGAAATGCCCAGCTCGTCGCGCGCGTGGGCGCCGAGTGCGTCATGTGCCGTTAACTGGGTGGCGACGTTCGCGGCCAGTGCCGCATCCAGCCCGCGCCCCACGTAGGTCGCGGTCAATTCCGCCTTCTCGTGATCGGGATCGGCAGCCAACTCTTTGCGCTCCCGCTCCAGATCGGCGTGCTCGGTATCGGCTTGCGAACTGACCGAAACATACTCGCCCGCTGCCATCGACATTGCGCCGGCCACCAGCCCGGCAACACCTGCTATCAAAATATTGGTTGAAGTTGCGCCCGCGGCCGCTACGCCCAGCACCAGGCTTGCCGTCGACACAATCCCGTCATTAGCGCCCAGCACAGCCGCGCGCAGCCATCCTATGCGATGTGTGCGGTGTCTTTCAACATGTCGCATGGCATTACCTCAGATTTCTAATGGCTATTCGACCTGAGCACCCGACAGCTCCACCACCTTTTGCCATCTCAAGGTTTCCGCGTTGACGAATTTCATGAACTCGTCGGGCGACATCGGCGCAACCGCAACACCGTTGTCGAAAAAGCGTTGCTTGAGTTCGGGTACCGCGAGCGCTTTTAGCATCGCCGCGTGGATATACGCCATATGCGCTTTGGAGGTTCCCTTGGGCACGGCGTAGCCCTGCCATACGGTGACTTCGAAATTAGGGATGCCGGATTCGATGATGGTGGGGAGATTGGGCAATTGTTCGGCGCGTTTGGCGGAGGTGACGGCGAGTCCGCGCAGGCGTCCCGCTTTGACATGGGGCAGGGGGTTGGGGAGATTGAAGAAAAACGCGTGCAGTTGGCCGCCGAGCACATCGGTGAGTCCCTGTGCCGCGACTTTGTAGGGAATGTGCACCAGGTCGATGCCGGTCACCGATTTAAACAGCTCCATCGTGAGATGCGGTGAAGCGCCGACACCCGACGATGCGTATTTGTACTTGCCGGGATTGGCCTTGGCGAGCTTGATGAATTCACTGACGCTCGCGGCGGGCAGCCCGACATTTACGCACAATATGTTCGGCATGGTGGCGTAGAGCGAGAGCGGGATGAAATCGCGGCGGTGATCATACGGCAGCTTCTTGTAGAGGTGCGGGGTGATCGTCTGGTTGATGCCGTAGGTGAAAATCGTGTAGCCGTCAGGCGCGGCTTTCGCCGCCAGCTCGGTACCAATGATGCCGCCCGCGCCCGCGCGGTTGTCGACCACCAGCGGTTGTCCCCACGCTTCACTGAAGCGCTGCGCGAAAATGCGGCCTACGATGTCGGTGGATGCGCCAGCGCCGAACGGCAGGATAAGGCGTCCCGGCTTCGATGGATACTGATCAGCAGCGTGAATTGCGCCTGCGACTAGCAACAGCGCTGCAGCGCCAACGTGGCGCAGCCGGATTCGATTTTGTGTCATTGAATATCTAATTAAAATTGTTTAAAAACAGATACTTAAAAACATATTTAGCCACAGATTAACACAGATGAAACCAGATAAAACCCGATCCCAGCGAGCACAGGCCGGTTACTCATAATCTGTGTTCATCTGTGTTCATCTGTGGCTAAAAAAGCCTTTGAACTTCAGCGCTTAACCGCCTTCGGCATCGCTTCACGCCCCTGAGTGCTCTTCACGTCTTTCCAGAATGGCCGCGCCACATTCACCAATTCGCCAAGTTGCGCGTAACCCGACCCCGATAAACGGCACACCGGATCGAGCAGGCGCGGATCGATGCGTCCGTCTTTCCACACCGCGGGGGTAACGTGCGTATGCACGATGCGTCCGAGCACGATGTTGGTGTTGTGATCGGTGATTATCTGTTTCATTTCACATTCGATGTGCGCCCTGGCTTCGAGCACGCGAAACGGTTTTACTTTTACCGATGGCGCGGCGGTGAGGCCTGCCCAGCCGAATTCGCTTTCATCGTGCGGGAAATCGGTGGAGGTGAAATTCATTTCTTCGAGCACGTGCATGGTGACGATGTTGGCGACAAATTGCGGCACTTCGCGCAGATTGCGCAGGCTGTCCTTGATGCCGGTGGACGCGAACGCGACGTAAGGCGGATCGTTGCCCATCATGTTGAAATACGAATACGGTGCGACGTTGCTCACGCCCTTGGCGGAAATCGTGGATATCCAGCCGATGGGGCGCGGAATCACCAGCGCGGTCATCAGATGATAAAACTCCTGCGCCTGCCATTCGCCGGGGCTGACTTCAAGATCACGGTCAAGCGTCTGCGGCGGGGCACTGTGGGATGCGGTCATTGTGATACCTTTCAATGGTTCAGCGAAAATAGTAGCACGAAGTCAAAGGGCGCCTGCATGATACGCATCAGCATCTGCGGGCCGGGTTCGCATTGGTGGCGGCAAACACCCGGCAGCGCAGCAGCAACATTGAACGGGTGTTCAGAAAAACATTCATTCGTGACCAAAATTCACGCGATTGACTGTTCGCTGGGCGGGGGATAGATTACCCGTTGGTGAAAACGGGAGGGGAAATGAATACCTATGTTGTTCGCTGGGCGTGTGCGTTAACGCTGACATGGATAGGCGCTGCCGCCGCGCAGGAACTCAACAATGTCGAAGCGAAGACCTTCGTGTCGCGCAACTTCAAGTTGACGTCAGGGCAAGCGTTGCCCGAACTGAAGATCGCGTATGAGACGTACGGCACGCTCGCGACCGGCGGCCGCAACGCAGTGTTGATCACGCACGGCTACACCAGCAGCAATCATGCCGCAGGCCGCTACAAGCCGGATGATGCGGCGCCAGGCTCGTGGGACGGCTTGATCGGCCCCGGCAAAGCGATTGATACCAACCGCTATTTTGTGGTGTCGTCAAATAATCTCGGCTCGTCATACGGATCGAGCGGGCCGTCGCACATCAATCCCGCCACCGGCAAGCCCTACGGACCGGAGTTTCCGCACTACACCATAGTCGACACCATCGCGGCGCAGAAACTATTGCTCGAAAGTCTCGGCGTAAAACATCTGGTCGCGGTGGCGGGTTCCTCGTACGGCGGCAGGCTGGCATTTCTATGGGGCGTGACCTATCCCGATTTTATGAACGGCATCGTGCCGGTGGTGATCACGCCTAATTCTCCGTACAATCCGAAAGGACTTGAAGAATTGCAGGCGCGGCTCGCCACCGATCCCAACTGGAACGGCGGCTGGTACTACGACAAGGGCGGCATTGGCAAAGTGCTGACTGAAATCCGCGTGCAAACGCTGAAGAATTACGGCATAGACGCTGCATTGCAAGGCAAATTTCCCGATCCCGTCGCGCGTGAAGCTGAAATTCTGCGCCGCGCCGAACCGTGGGCGAAACGTTTTGACGGACACTCGCTGATCGTGCTGCGCCGCGCAGCCATGGGCATCGACATCGAAAAAGATTTTCCGCGGATGAAAGCAAAAGTGCTTTACGTGCTGAGCACCACCGACAAACTCTTCCCGCCGTCGATCGCGCCCCGCGTGATGGAACTGCTGAAAGCCGCCAGCGTCGACGCCGAGTTTTATGAACTCAAAAGCGAACTCGGCCACTCCGCCAGCGGACCCGACTGGGCCAAGTGGGCACCGAAGCTGAAAGAGTTTATGGAGAAAATTTCGAAGTAGGCTGGCCTGAAAGCGCGCAATTTCGTTCGCGTGTCAACACTTGCGGTGATACGTCTGCGCCCATAAAAAAGCGGCTGCCGCTAACAGAGCAGCCGCCACAAGGTTTAAAAAGATGCTGACGCGCGTTTAATCCAAATAGCTCGGGTCGATCTGCGCCATCCAGCGGCGTACCGCTGCCCACAACATCGCCGGACCGTCGGAGGTGTCGATGTTCGACTTTTGCACGATTTGCGTGGTTTGCGTCGCGGTTTTGCGAATCACGTCCATCGGCGGAAAAATTAGTTTCGCGCCGCCTGATTGCGCCAGCACCTGAATTTCGCAGGCGCTTTCGAGACGCCGCATCAGATGAAATGCATGCCCCATGGTCGGGCCGCAGGTGAGTAAGCCGTGGTTGCGCAGGATCGCTACATTCTTGTTGCCGAGCGCAGCGGCGATGTGATCGCTTTCCTCGGTATCGTTGGTCACGCCTTCCACATCGTAGTAGGCGATCTTGTCATGCAGATGCATCGCGCCGAGGTTGATCGGCAGCAGGCCCTGTTCCTGGCACGCCACGGCCACGCCGGCCTTCGAGTGCGTGTGAATCACGCTATGCGCATCTTCGCGCGCCATGTGAATCGAGCGATGCACCACAAAGCCCGCCATCAGCATCGGATACTGCGACGGTGTGAGCTTGTTGCCATCGAGATCGACTTTCAGCAGGTTCGACGCAGTGATCTCGTGATACATCAAGCCGAACGGGTTAATCAAAAAGTGCGACTTGGTGCCAGGCACACGCGACGAAATATGGTTGTAAATAATGCTGTGATGCCAGCCCATCTGTGCCACCGCGCGGTAGGCGCAGGCAAGATCTACGCGGGCTTCCCATTCTTCGGGCGAACACGCGATTTTGGGTGCGGCGGTGAGTGGTGCGTTCATGCGGGTATCCTTATGGGTTGGAAGCACTGATGCCAGTAGCCGGGCCGGTGGATTGATGCACGGTCGAATTTCATTTTACGCCCAAGTCCACGGCGCACGAAATAGCGTAGGGTAAAAATCCTGGACCGCGCCCAGATACTGGAATCCGCGCCGGCGGCGCGGCAGCCGCTGCGCAGGAAAAAACTGGCATGCTGGGCGCTGCTCGGTTATCGTTTGCGTATGAAAATCACCATGTTGCCTACCCCGAGCTTCCATCATCTGCATCTGAATTCGGTCAATCCCGACGCCGCCATCGACTTTTACGTGCAGCAGTTCGCGAGTACTTCAAAGACTTCCTGGGGCGGCCTGCCGGCGCTGCAGTCGCCGAAAGACGTTCTGTTGCTGTTCAACAAGGTCGATACCGCGCCGGCGATAGCGCCGCAGAGTGCGATCTGGCATTTCGGCTGGTATGTCACCGATGTGCGCAAGAATCTCGAAGGGCCGTACCCGCTCGGTGACACGCGCGCGGTGATGATCGAAGGCCCGAGCCGCGAAGCGCTGGAGCTGGTCGAGGTTAAATAGTTGACGATCTATCTGGTCATACTGATTTCCGTATTGAGCCAGATCGGTTTCGGCGGCAGCCGCGTTGCGGTTACGCTGTATGCGCTGGAACTCGGCGCTAACCAGCTCACGGTGGGTGTGATGGTCGCGCTCTTCTCGCTGTCCCCGATGTTTCTTTCCATCGCGTTGGGTAGACTGTCGGACCGGGTGTCGCCGCACCTGCCGATGATTTGGGGATCGGTGATGATGGTGGCGGCGCTGCTGTTGCCGCTGGCTGCACCGGGACTTGCGACCTTGTGCGTTTTGGCGTTTCTGAATGGCCTCGGCCATCTGGTGTTCAGCATTCCGCTGGAGGCTGCAGTCGGCGGCGTCGGTGGACCACAACACCGGGCGCGCAATTACGCGCTGATCACCATGGGGTGGTCGGCAGCCAACTTTCTGGGGCCATTGATTACGGGACTGTTGATCGACACCATAGGCAATCAGCGCGTGTTTTGGGTGCTCGCGCTGTTTGTGGCACTGCCGATCCCGCTGCTGTGGTGGCGGCCACGGCTGCTGCCGCATACGCCCAAGCCTGCCGCGGGAGAAGCCCGCACGCCCAAGAGTGTGTTTGATCTGTGGCGCATACCTGCCTTGCGCGCCACCTTTATCGCTGGCGGCATCATCGGTTCGGCGCAGGATTTGTTTCAGTTTTATATGCCGGTGTATGGCCACGCGGTGGGGCTGTCGGCATCCGCGATCGGCATGGTACTCGGCATGGTGGCGCTGGCGGCCTTCGTGATTCGCGCGGCGATTCCTTTCCTGGTGAAAAAATTGAGCGAGGCCACCATACTGACTTCAGCGATTTTCGTGGCGGCACTGGCTTATCTGCTGCTGCCGTTTTTTGTGAACGCTTACGCGCTGGCGGTGATTGCCTTTTTGCTCGGCCTGGGCGTAGGCTGCGCGCAGCCGATGATTATGTCGTTACTGTATGTCATGGCGCCGGCGGGCCGCATTGCAGAGGCGATAGGCCTCTACAAAACCTTGAGAAGCGTCACGCACGTGGTGATCCCGGTATTCTTTGGTACTGTGGGCACGGCATTCGGATTTAAAACCGTGTTCCTGTCAAATTCGGGCATACTGGCTTTCGGCGGTTATCTGCAAAGGCGCACGCGAGTGCCGGCGAGTGCCGGACAGATCAAGTAAATCGCGGATCAACGACTTGAACGTCAGGCCGGAAGTTGAATCATTGGACGGGGGCAAGATGACAAAAGGAGCTTTTGAATGACACAACTCGTTTTTATACATGGCCCCGGCGCGGGCGCCTGCGCCGACGCCTATTACTATCAACTCAGGCATTTTCCGAACAGCGTCGCGCCCACTTTGCCCGGGCACCTCGAAGGCGAGCGCTGTGTGGATGTGGCGCGCTACACCGAATGGGTGCGCGGCTGGCTGTGGGCGCAGGGCAAGCACAAAGACCTGGTGCTGGTGGGTTATACGCTGGGCGCATCCATCGCGCTGCAATATGGGCTGGATTATCCGGATGAAGTGCGTGGCCTGGTGGTGATGACTGTCTCAGCACGGCCCAAGGTGCGCGCGCCGGACACCTACGAGATGCGGCTGCGGGCCGCGAAAGACCCTAAAGCCTACGAGGAATGGCTGGCGTTTCAGCTGCGCGCGATGCAGTTCGTGGAACCCGAATTGCGCGAGCGCTTGATGGCGCGGCATAAACAGGTGGGCCCGATGTCGCAATACCATGATCTGATGACCATAGACGCCTTCGATGTGCGCGATCGCATCGCAGCGCTCAAACCGAAGTTGCTGCTGCTGCGCGGCCTTGCCGATCACGGCAATCCGCCGGAGTACGAAAAAGAGATCCACGAAGCGGTGCCCGGTTCGCAGTACATCAAACTTCCCGGCGCCGGGCATTTTCCGCCGACCGAGTTTCCGGACAAAGTCAATCCGCTGATCGAGGCGTTTGTCGCCGCCTTGTGACCCAGCGAACGCAGAGCGAGGAAATCTGCATTTCACCAAACTGTGGCTCGATTATATGAAGGGGTCAGAGACGATATATATACGTAAGTTTATGATATTATTGAATTATTTTCCACTTATAAAATTTTTAGAAATTAAATCTACTCTGACCCCATTGTATTTTCGCGCGACCGTCCGGCTCGCTGTGCTGCTTTGGGCTTGCGCCACAGCGCAGGCACAGCCCGCATGGCGCCCGGAGCGGCAAGTGGAACTGGTTGTCGGCTCTGGACCCGGCGGCGGCAATGATCGTACTGCGCGCAGCCTGCAAAAAATATTCACGGAAAACAAATGGTTAAGTAATGTCTCGGTGATCAACAAGGTGGGCGGCGGCGGCGCGCTGGCCTACACCTATGTCAACCAGCACGTGAATGACGCGCACTACCTGGTGATCGTGCGCCAGGGATTGTTATCCAATCATATTCTTGGGCGCAGCCCGATCAGTCCCGCCGACATGACGCCGCTGGCAATGCTCACCAGCGAAGCGAGCTCGCTTGCCGTGCGCGCCGGCAATGCTGTGTTGAAATCCGTTCCCGATATTCTGGAGCGCTTGCGGCAGGATCCGCACGCGCTCACCATATCTCTCGGCAGCACGCGTGCGGGCGCGCCGCATCTCGCGCTCGCCCTGCTGGTCAAGGCGGGCGGCATCGACCCGCGGCGGCTCAAGCTCGTCACCTTCAGCGGCGGCGCGGAATCGGTCACACAATTACTCGGCGGCCACATCGACATTGCTGCCGTGTCGATCGACAACACGGCGCCGCATCATAAGAGCGGCGCGATGCGCATACTCGGCATTTCCACCGCCCAGCGCCTCGCCGCGCTGCCCGATGTGCCCACTTACAAGGAGCAGGGCTACGATATCGTGATGGGCGGCTTTACCATCGTGATGGGCCCGCGCGGACTCACCCCAGCGCAGATCCAGTACTGGGAAAATTTGCTGGAACGCGCATCCAACACCGCGGAATGGAAGCGCATGATGGCAGCGGAACTGCAGGACCTGGATTTCAGAAGATCGGCGGCCACACGCGAGTATTTGCGCCAGCAATATGAGTTGACACGCACGTTGATGGCCGACATCGGCATGACAAAATAAGTTTGCGCCCTGCTTATGATGGCAGGGCGACAAGGCTTGAACGCCAAGGAAAACACTATGACGACTCAGCGCAAGACCATGCACGCAGGCGAGGCGGTGGCCGAGGCCTTGCGCGAAGAAGGCGTAACGCGGGTATATAGTGTGCCCGGCTCCCACATTCATCCCATCTATGATGGCTTAAGCCGCGTCGAATCCATTCGTTTTATCACCTGCAAGCAGGAGCCCAACGTTTCGCTCATGGCGGATGCCTACGGGCGACTCACCGGCAAGCCGGGCGTGTGTCTGGTGACGGCCGGCCCCGGCGGCCTGAATTCCATGGCGGGCGTTGCCCAGGCCTACGGCGCGGCCTCTCCCATGATCCATATCGGCGGCGCGGTGCCGCTGAAGGCGGACCTCGAAGCCTTTCACGGCGTGGATGATCCTGCCTTTGTGCACGATATGTTCAAGAAAATCACCAAGTGGAGCGCGCGCATCGAGCGCATCGAGGACATACCCGAGGTCATGGCAAAAGCCTTTCACATCGCGCGCAGCGGGCGGCCGGGACCGGTGCATGTCGAGCTGCCGCGCGTGTCCGACTACAGCGAGTACATATTGCAGGAACATCCTGCGGTGCTACCGGCCTACAAAGCGCTTGCCACAGTGGTCGCGCAGCCCGATCCGCAGTACGTAGACCAGTGTGCAAGACGGTTGATGCAAGCACATGCACCGGTGCTGGCGGCCGGCAAAGGCATCATCCGGCAGGGCGCAATGCCGCTGCTATCGCAACTGGCGATGAAACTGCAGTCGCCGGTGATCTGCGCCCAGGACGCGATCGGTGTCATCCCCGAGGATCATCCGTTTTTCGCCGGGCATTTTCAGCACGCCCGCAGCTATCCACTGTGCGTCGAAGCGCTCGCCCGCACCGATCTGGTGTTCGGCGTGGGGCTGCGCGCGGGCGCGGCCGAGATGAGCGAGTTAAAGGAGCGCGCGCCCGAGAAGAACCTGATCCTGATCGGCTTTGATGATGCGCCGAATGCGCGCTACCAGGGTGATGACCAGCGGGTGGCTGATCCCGCGCTGTTCCTCAGCGCTCTGCTGGAGCGCCTCGGCGATTATCAGCGGCCGCGCAACGAAGTACTGATCCGGCAGATGGCCGAAGGCAAGGCCGCCATCCGCCGCAGCCTGGCGGCGCACAGCGAGCAGCACCGCAACGACACCCCCATTTCTCCGGGCGTGCTGATGAACGCCATGAACAGCGTGCTCGGCGATGATGCGGTAGTGGCCAGCGACGTAGGCAACTGCCAGATGTGGGCCCGCACTTTTCGCCGCATCGCCACGCCGCAGTCCTTCATGCAGTCCGGCGTCTGGAACGCGATGAGCTACGCACTGCCGACGGCGATAGTTGCGAAGATGGAGTTTCCACAGCGCGACGTGGTGGCGCTTGCAGGGGACGGCGCTTTTCTCATGACCATCGGCGATTTACCCACCGCCGCGGAATACGGCGCCAACATCCTGATCGTGGTGCTTAACGACGGCGCCTTCGGTCAAACGTTCATGCAGCAGACCAACATCTACGGCCACACTTACGGCACCACCTTTAAGAGTCCCAATTTTGCGGAGATTGCCAGGGCCTGCGGCGCGCAAGGCATACGCGTCGCCGATCCCGGCGATGTCGAAGCGGCGTTGCGACAGGGCCTTGCCGCCACCAGGACACAGCCCGCGCTGGTGGAGGTAATGGTGGCGGAGCAGCCTTATCCGAAGCTATGATAGCGGTCAGCCACGGGCTTTGACGCCCTCGAAAGGAAATAAAGTGATGCGTGCCGCCGCTGTTTCGTTGCTTTATGGTTTTTGCGCACTGGGTATTGCCACCGTCTCCACGGTATTCGCGCAAGGCAGTTATCCCAACAAACCCATACGCTGGGTCGTTCCCTATGCGCCCGGTGGCGGGACGGATGTCATTGCGCGGCCGATTGCGCTCAGGCTGGGGGAAGCGTTTGGACAGCCGATAGTGTATGAGAATCGCGGCGGCGGCGGCGGATTGATCGCCGGTGAGTTTGTCGCCAGAGCGGCGCCAGACGGTTACACGTTGCTGGTGGGCGCGGGCAACACGCACACCTTTGCTACGCTGCTGTTTGACAAGGTGCAGTACGATCCCGTCAAGGACTACGCGCCGATCACCAATTTCGTGAACGTGGCCAACGTGCTGGTGGCACATCCGTCTTTTCCCGCAAAGACCACTCAGGACATCGTGGCCTACGGCAAGGCCAATCCCGGGAAAATCAGTTGGGCATCATCCGGCAATGGCGCCGGCGGCCACTTGGCGTTGGTGCTGTTTGCGCAGCAGGCGGGCATCAAGGTGGTGCATGTGCCGTTCAAAGGCGCCGGCCCCGCGGTGATCGCGATGCTGGGCGGTGAAACCGATTTACTGTTTGCCAACACCGGTGTATTCCTGGGGCAAATCAGGGCAGGCAAGTTGCGCGCCATAGCGGTGGCCGCACCGGCACGCCTGTCCCTGCTGCCGAATGTTGCCACACTAAACGAGAGTGGCTTTCCAGGATTCGAGTCAAGCAGCTACTATGGCCTGCTGGCGCCGGCGGGCACGCCCCGGCCCATCATCAACCGGCTGCATGCCGAACTGGTGAAGATTATCAGGTCGCCTGAATCCCTGGAGCGGCTGGCCAGCGTGGGCGCCGTGCCTGTGACGAATACGCCCGAGCAGTTTGCCGAAGCCAATCGGCGGGATGTCGAGAAATGGGCCAAGGTCATCAAGGAACATGGCATCAAGCCCGACTGAACTTTCAATCGCAAAACGAGACACTCATGTCTACCAAATTGCTGCCCAATACCAACAGAAATCACCCTGCCGATGCCCAGGCCGCCATCGAACAGCATCAGCGTAAGGCCCAATGGCTGTCCCAACAGCGGGAGGCTATTCTCGAACCCGACCTGCCTATCATCGATGCGCACCATCATATGTGGGTGCGCCCGGGCAGCCGTTATTTCCTCGAGGATTTTTTGGCCGAGGCGCAAACCGGCCACAATATCAAGGCCTCGGTATTTGTGGAATGCGGATCGTTCTACCGCAAAAACGCCTCTGCGTTGATGGCGCCGGTGGGCGAAGTCGAATTTGCCAACGGCGCGGCGGCGATGGCGGCCAGCAGCACCTACAACAGCACGTTGGTGTGCGCCGGCATCGTCGGTACCGCGGACATTAGTGTAGGCGCCGAAGTGGCGCAGGTGCTCGATGCGCAGATCGCAGCTGGGGGCGGGCGCTTTCGCGGCATCCGTGTCAGCACCAAGTGGGATGCCGACGATGAACTGAACACCACCCGCTACATCGTGCCGCGTGATTTGATGCAGGATAAATATTTCCGTGCGGGTTTCGCGATGCTGGCGTCGCGTAAGCTGAGCTTTGACGCGATGATTTATCACCCGCAGATTCTGGAGCTGGCCGAACTCGCCCGCGCCTTTCCGCAAACCACCATTGTGCTCAATCATATCGGCGGCCTGATCGCCTCGACGCGCACCTACCTCGCGCGCAAAGATGAAGCCATCGCGCAGTGGCAATCCAAGATGGCGGAACTGGCAAAGTGCCCCAATGTCTTCGTCAAGCTCGGCGGGCTGGGCATGCCCTATCTCGGTCTCGGTTTTGAAAAACTTGCGACACCCGCATCGTCAGCGCAGCTCGCCGAGAGCTGGGGGCCGCTGTTCAGGCATTGCATCGACAAGTTTGGCCCGGATCGCTGCATGTTCGAGAGCAATTTCCCGCCGGACCGGGACTCCGCCAGCTATGCGGTCATCTGGAATACCTTTAAGCGCATCGCCGCCGGCTATTCTGCAGACGAGAAGCGGTCGCTTTTCTATGGCGCGGCGGCAAAAGCGTACCGCTTGAATCTGGACTGAAAGCTCGGTCCGCCAGCGATTAGTCCAGCCGCACGTTCACCTGTTTTTGCACGTCGCGCCAGCGTTTGTCTTCTGACTCCAGCAGCTTGAGAAAATCCGCCGGTGTGCCGGGCGTGGGATCGAATGTCTGCGCCGTGAAACGGTCTTTCACATCCGGCGCATTGAGCGCTCTGCTGATTTCGCGATTGAGGGTGGTAACGATATCTTTGGGCATGCCGGCAGGGCCAAGCATGCCGTACCACTGAAACGACACAAAATCCTTCACCCCGGATTCCACGAACGTAGGCACGCTGGGCAGCAGCGGGTGGCGTTGCGCACTGGTAATGGCGAGGACTTTCAGCCGGTTCGACCGGATGAACGTCATGGCCGCGGGCACGGCATTCATGACCAGCGGAATTTGCCCGCCCACCGCATCCGCCAGCGAGGGCCCGCCGCCCTTGTACGGCACATGGTTGAGGGTCAAGCCGGTTTTAAGCCGCAACCATTCGTAGAGCATGTGCGGACCACTGGCGAGTCCGCTCGATCCCATGGCGAGCTTTTCGGTCTGCGCGCGCGGCATCGCCAGCAGATCTTTCAGTGCATTGCCACTGAATGACGGATGTGCACACAGCGCCTGCGGCGAAGTGGCGATCAGATTCAGCGGTGTGAAATCCCTGATTGCATCGTAGCGCTGCTTGGTATAGACCAATGCATTGATGGTATGCGGCGCATCGGCGAGCAGGATGGTGTAGCCGTCGGCCGGCGCTTTGGCCGTGATCTCGGTGCCGATCAGGCCGGTGGCACCAGGTCGGTTGTCGATGACAAACGTCTGGCCGAGGGCTTCGTTGAGTTTGGCGCCGATGGCGCGGCCGGTAATATCAGAGCCGCCGCCGGGCGGGTAGGGCACCACCATGCGCACCGGTCGCGAAGGATATTTTTCCGCAGCGTGGGCGCACACGGCAGTGCCCAACGCGGCGATCATCAACAGGTAATGAATAAAACGGTGCATGATTTTACCCTGGCAAATAATGGCAATCAGCTTAGCACGCGCGCTGCGGCCGTCGTTTCTCAGCGATTGCCCGCGCGCCTGAACACGATATCGCCGTAATAGGCCAGCGTGCTCTCGCCGGTGTTGTCGGTATCGGTCATTACCGCCACGGAGGTGATGCGCCCGGGCTCTTCGCCGAACGCCCGCCGATAGTCGTCCACGACATTGCGCAGCCGGTCTTGCCATACGCCCACGTTGCGCGCGCCGGATTCTGCAACAATCATCTTGATACGCGAGGTATGCAAATTGGGCAGCACGCTATCAACCGGCGCGCGATTTTCCCAGATATACATCAGTGTCGCATAGGGCATGCTCTGGCGGGTCAGCAACCGCACGTTGTCGAAAAACATGCGTTCACCCAGCGGCAGCGCATCGACATCGCCGGCAAAAGTGACCACCACGCGCACCGGGGAATCCTCCAGATGCCTGGTGCGGTTGTCAGCGGACTTGATGAGCGCGGTGGTTTTCCATTGCCACGCCAGCAGCGGAAAGTCGCGCGGATCAATATCGAGCCTATGCACCAGCCCCGACGCTGACGCATCGGCATGCGCTTTCACCACGGTGCGGCCGTTGTATTCGACCAGCTTGTATTGCGTGGGCTTCTTGAATTTGGACAGCGTCCAGCGCCGCCAGCCGTCGGGCAAGGTCGCTTCGTCGCCAAGTTTGTTCTTGGAAAAAATTTTGACGTACGGCAGCGCAATATCCACCGCATCGTCGCGCGTCGAGGCGCAACCGGCAAGCAGTAGCATGGCCATAATGACGGCTGCAAAACGCAACGAACTCCTCCTGCAACTGCTGTATTGTGATATTTGCGGCTGATTCTATACAACTTTGCCAGCGTGCGCGGTCACCACAAGATACTACTGCGAAATTATTTTTAGATTATTTTTTGACCACCATTTCGCGCGCCAAAGGCGGATTGGCGGCGAAATAGCGTTTAATGCCGGCGAAAATAGCTTCCGCCATTTTGGTTTGATAGGCGTCGTCGTTAAGGCGGCGTTCTTCATCGGGATTGGTGATAAACGCGGTTTCCACCAAGATCGAGGGAATGTCGGGCGATTTGAGTACTGCGAATCCAGCTTGTTCAACGTGGTTTTTGTGCAGCTTGTTGATGCCGCCGATTTCACCGAGTACCGCTTTGGCGAGTTTCAGACTGTCATTGATGGTGGCGGTTTGCGACAGATCGAGCAAGGTCTGCTTGAGAAAAGGATCAGGCACGTCAAGGTTAACGCCGCCGATCAAATCCGCCTCGTTTTCCTTGCGCGCCAGCCAGTTGGCGGCGGCGGAGGTTGCGCCTCGCTCCGATAACGCGAATACCGAAGAGCCGCGTGCGTCGGGCCGTGTAAAGGCGTCTGCATGCACCGACACGAACAAATCCGCATTGGCGCGCCGCGCTTTGATCACGCGCGCGTGCAGCGACATGAAAAAATCGCCGTCGCGCACCAGCAGCGCGCGCATGTTGGGCTCTTGCTGGATGCGCTCTTTCAGCTTGCGCGAGATGGCGAGCGTGATGTTCTTTTCCCAGGTGCCGTTGCTGCCGCGCGCGCCGGGGTCTTCACCGCCATGCCCGGGGTCGATGGCGATAATGATGGTGCGCGCGGACAGCGGGCGGCGCGACTCGGTGCGGGTAATTTTTTCGCCTTTTTCACCTTTGTCCCCCTTGTCAGCGGTGCGCGCGGTTTTGTCCGGCACGGCTTGGGTGTCCGCCGGTGCGCTGGCAGCGGGTGCGGGCGCCACCGGCGATTCACCCGGACGTTCGAGATTTACCAGCAGCGTTAGCAGCGGGTCGGGCGGTTCCAGCGGGTAAATGTCCAGCGCCAGCCGGTGCGCGTAGCCCGCCACCGGCGGGAGTGCGAAAACCTGTGGCTTGACGCCGGCTTTGAGATCAAACACCAGCCGCACCACGCCCGGCTTGAATTGGCCGATGCGCACAGATTTTACATACGGATCATGCGCGCCGATTTTTTCGGCAAGGCCGGTCAGCACGGCGTTGATGGCGACGTTTTCAAGATCGACCACCAGACGCTCGGGATTTTTCAGGCTCATCATCTGATGGCGTATCATCCGCGCCGATTCGAGCGTCACGCGGGTGTAATCTGCGGCAGGCCACACGCGCACCGCCGCGATTCGCACTTCGGCGAACGCCGTGGCAGCGTAGCCGAGACACGCCATCACGATCAGGCAAAGAATGAAGGTCTCAAACACCGACGCGCCCGGGCGCCAGAATGACGAGCGGGAATCGCGCGATGCTAGGTTTGAATCCTTTTCAAACAAGATGCTCCGGCCTCCGAGTCAGCGAAGATCGACACGTTTCTTCCCGCACCCGCCACATGCAACACAATCTTCAAGTCCGCTGCGGGCAACCCCGCAGCTTTTTCCGGCCACTCCACAAGACACACCGACTGCGGGTTGAAATACTCCCTGAAGCCGGATTCATTGAATTCTTTCGGGTCGACGAACCTATAAAAATCAAAGTGATACAAGTATAACCTAGAATCTTCATAAACTTCAACCAAGGTGAAAGTAGGGCTTTTAACCCGGCCTTGATAGCCCAGGCCGCGCAGCACCCCGCGCGCGGCAGTGGTTTTGCCCGCCCCCAATTCGCCGACGAGATAGATCACCATGCCCGGCGTGAGTCCGGCTGCCAGCGCCTGCCCCAGGGCCAGCGTGTCGGCTTCGGCGGGAAGCGGGCGGTGCATCTCGGTCATATACTCAGCCACATGGAAACCCTAGGTAATTCCCGCAAGGCCGATCTCGCCACGCTTGCACGCGACCTCAAAAGCTGGGCGCGCGAACTGGGGTTTCAGCAGACCGGCATTGCCGATTGTGATTTGTCGGCGGCGGAACCACGTCTGCTGGCATGGCTGGAGAAGGGCTGGCACGGCGACATGGATTATATGGCACGTCACGGCACCGCCCGCAGCCGCCCGCAAGTGCTGCAAGCGGGAACGCTGCGTGTGATTTCCGCGCGCATGGATTATTTACCCGATGGCGCGCGTGCGGTCGAGGCTGTGCTCAGCGAGCCGGATCGCGCCTGCATCGCGCGTTACGCGCTGGGGCGCGACTATCACAAGGTGTTGCGGGGGCGGCTGCAGCAGTTGGCGCATCGCATCACCGCCGCCGTCGGCGAATTTCAATATCGCGTGTTCACCGACACCGCGCCGGTGATGGAAGTCGAACTCGCGGTGAAAGCGGGCCTCGGCTGGCGCGGCAAACACACGCTGTTGTTGAGCCGCGAAGCGGGTTCGTATTTTTTTCTCGGCGATATTTATACCGATCTGCCGCTGCCGGTGGACGCGCCACAAGGCGAACACTGCGGCACCTGCAGCAAATGCATCAGCGTGTGTCCGACGCAGGCCATCGTCGCGCCCTATCAGCTGGACGCGCGACGTTGTATTTCGTATCTCACCATTGAACACAAAGGTAGCATTCCGCTGGCGCTGCGCGCGCTGATCGGTAACCGTGTCTATGGATGCGACGATTGTCAGATGGTGTGCCCGTGGAACCGTTTCGCACAAGTGAGTGGCGAAACGGATTTTGCGGTGCGCAACGGGCTGGACAATGCAACGCTGGTGGAACTGTTTGGCTGGAGCGAGAGCGACTTCAACGTCAGGCTCGCGGGCAGCGCGATTCGTCGCATTGGTTATGAGCGGTGGCTGCGTAATCTTGCGGTGGGGATGGGCAACGCCTTACGTACGCTAGGTGAGTTGGGCGATGTGCCTGCGGCGCGGGCTATAATGGATGCGTTACGAATGCGTGCGGTGCATCCGTCCGCGCTGGTGCGCGAGCACGTGGCGTGGGCGCTGGCACAGACGTAAAAGTTTCAATTAATACAACCTCAGGAGATTACGCTCATGAAACACTTGCCCGCACTCGCAACTTTACCTTCGCTAACCGTCAGGGTGACATTATGACCGCCGCCGTTTTTCCCAATCGTGTCCACTACATCAACCACGAGAAGACCGCTGCCACAATGGTCAAGGGCGGACGTGTCATCGAAGATGAAGGCTTGACCGTCATCGCCAACCGCGGCATGCAGCGCGGCGCTGAAATGCATGCCATGACCAATCATGTTTTCATCATTGTCGACGGCGAGGCGGAATTTGTCACCGGTGGCACGATGATCGATCCCAAGGAAATCTCTCCAGGGCAGACGCGTGGCAAGGGCATAGAAGGCGGCGTGTCCCATCATTTAAGCAAGGGCGACGTGATCACCATTCCAGCCAACACGCCGCATTGGTGGAAGGACACCTCGAAGACCGGCTCAATCGGTTATTACGCGGTGAATTTCGCGCAGTAGGCTGCATACCGCCCCCCCCACGGGCATTGGAAACTACACGTCTCAGAGTAACCCCCTCTCCCGCCTTGGGGCGGGAGGGTTGGGGTGAGGCTAGGGGAACACGCAGCCCCTCACCCTAACTTCGGCGCGGACGCGTAGCCGTGGCGTGGGCCGACGTCATTGCGCTACTGGTAATTGGGCGGCTGTGCGAACCGTCAAGCGAACTGCACATGGCCGAACAGTGGTATCGGACAACGGCACTGGAAGAGCTGCTGGGGATTCACCCTGAACAGGTCTGCGACGAACGCCTGTATCGGGCGCTGGATCATTTGCTGGCGCACAAGGCGGCGATAGAGGTGCGTCTGGTCAAGCGCTTCGCGAGGCAGATTGAAGACCGTATTGATTGGCGGCACATCCGCGACGATATCGAGGTCAAGCTATGCTCTGTGGAAGACGTTGCAGCAATGGCAGTCGCGCGCAGGACTTGGGCATGCGTCGCGCGCGATTCTGACGGAGTTCTCGCGCATTCACGCCGCCGATATTGTGCTGCCGCTGGCCGATGCGACCCGTCGTGAATTGCGCATCCGCTGCGTGGTGCGTCCCGATCAGGCGCAAGCCATTCTGCTTGAGCGGCTTGGCCTTACTTTGCCACAGCGGTTGAAGTCACACCCCAAATGTAGTGCCGGCCTTGAATGTTAACTATTTTATTTTAAAGAATTACTGCATCGCCAACTGTGGAAGTTGGGTTAGGCGTAGCCGTAACCCGCCGCATGACTATTTGCCGCTACAAAACCTGATCAGCAACGCTGAAAACGCCGATGGCTCATCCAGCATCGGGAAGTGGCCTGAGTTGTCGAGCACTGTCAGTTTGGCTTTGGGCGCTGCGCCGGTCAGTCTGTCTTTGAGGGCGATGGTGGGGCCGCGCTTGCCGTAGACGATCATCATCGGCTTTTTGATTTTTTTGGCTGCGGCCGGCGCGTTAAATTCGCGGATGCCCCACATTACATCGACCATTGCCCAGGCGCCAGCCTTGCAGCGGTCGATGTTCCAGCGCGTTTCGAGCGCGGCATCGACGACGGCAACTCTTTCCTTGATTTGCGCCGTGGTTTGCATCGGCAAACCGAAGTTGCCTTCGGTGTGGTGCCAGTTCGCGGCCCATTCCTCGGGGTTGCGGCACGGCGTTTCCACCGGCACCGCGGTAAGCGTACGCGCAGGAAACAGGCTGGCGAAGGCGAGTGTGACGCTGCCGCCGACCGATGCGCCGCTGATATGCGCCGCCTTGATTTTGAGCGCGCTCATCAGCGCGGCCATTGCTCTGGCGTAATCTTCCATGCTGTAGTGGCGCCCGATAGGATTGGAATCACCGTGGCCCGGCATGTCCCACGCAATCACGCGAAAGTGTTTCGACAGCAGTGGCGCCACCGCTTCGAACTGATACGCCGATGCGCCGTTGGTGTGCATCAGCATCAGCGCCGGGCCACGGCCTGCTTCGCGGTAGTGTATGCGTCCGTGCGATTTGGTTTTAACAAATCCGTCGCGGATGGCGGAGTTTGATTCCATACGAGTTCTCCCTCAGATGATAGTTAGCGCGAGGTCTCTATTCAACGTGAACAAAAGTCAAAAACTTCCCTCACCTGGCGCTGCGCGCCACCCTCTCCCGGAGGGCGAGGGTTTGTTTCCCTTTCCCTCCGGGAGAGGGGCAGGGGTGAGGGAAAGAAGTTGATTCGTCGCTCAGGCTGAATGGATATAACGCGAGTTGTGCAAGTTTGTAACAGATGCTGCAGGATCAAACAGGATATTACGATAGCGGCTGCCGCGCCGGCAACGTTGCTACAGCAGTTTCAGGCTGGAACCCGAATAATACTTACCGCCCATGAACAAAAGCGGCGGATGCTGGTGTTCGACGAACTCGGTGATTTCGCCAATCAGAATAACGTGGTCGCCCTTGTTGACTTCGGTGTGTCCCTTGCAGATGAAATGCGCGGAAGCGCCTTCGACGATAGGACAGCCGCCAAGAAAAGCCTTCCAGTCGCGCTCGGCGAAGCCGTCTGCGGGCGGCAATGCATGCTTGCGCGCGATGTCGATCTGCGTTTCGGCGAGCACGCTCACCGAGAACGCATGCGTCTGCGAGAAGGTGTGGTAGCGCGCTGAGCGCGAGCGCAGCGTCCATAGAATCAACGGTGGATCGAGCGACAACGACGCAAACGAATTAACCGTCATGCAGTGCACGTGCTGATCCGACGTTTGCGCGGAAATCACGGTGACGCCCGTCGCAAAGCGGCCCAGCGCCGAACGCAGCGCGATTTTGGGATCGCTGTGCGAGGCGCGGGCACTACCAACCGCTTTGGGTTTTAGCGCCGGGGCAGGCGTCATGCGTGTGTCTCGTAGCACGTTGTTAGTGAGCGAACGCCGTTTTTCGGGGCGTTACCTCGATTTTGCCACTCACATGCGGCATGATTTCTTCGGCGAATTGTTGCAAAGTCTCCGGCGTAATCGAGGCATTGGTCAGCAGCAGATAGCCGGCGCCGGCTTCGGCCAGCACGTTGATGCGATCGATGATTTCCGCCGGTGTGCCCATCAGTGCGCTGTCGTCATTGGCCAGATCAGGGTCGTCATGACTGATGCGCAGTGAACCCGGCGCGCGGTAAGCGATGGCGCCGATTCTCTTGAAGGTTTCACGCCGGCGTTCGATCGCCTTGGCGCGCTCGGCGTCATTCCTGACAACCGTGACCGAACGCGCGACACCCACGCGCGTGGCATCGCGCGGCTGGCCGATTTTTTGCAGGCCGTCGAGATAAGCGCCGACGCGCTCACGCACCTCGTCGATGCTGGCGAGCTGATCGAGCAGCAGATTGTAATTCTGGCTGGCAACGTAGGCGATGCCCTGCGGGCTGCCGCCGGCGAGCCAGATCGGCGGATGCGGGCGCTGCAGCGGCGCGGGCTCGACCATGATGTCTTTGTAATTCCAGCGTTTGCCGTGATGCGTGAAACGCTGGTCGCTGGACCAGGCCTTGAGCATGACTTCGAGACACTCGTTAAAGCGTTCCTGCGCTTCGCTCATCGGCACGCAAAAGGCGTCGAATTCTTCTTTGCGATAGCCGCGGCCGATACCCAGATCAACGCGGCCGCCGGACAGCACGTCGAGTGTGGCGATTTGTTCGGCCAGCAGCACCGGATTGTGCCACGGCAGCACCACCACCCCGGTGCCGAGGCGGATGCGCGTGGTGCGCGCGGCGAGATACGACAGCAAATTGAGCGACGCCGACAACTGCCCCTGTCCGGTGAAATGGTGCTCGACCAGAAATATGCCTTCGAAGCCGATCTTCTCGGCGGCGATGACGTAATTGATAAAGTCGCGGTAGCCGTGGCTATCGTGCAGGGTGTCCGCACGCCCGACGCGCGCGCCGCCAAAAATGCCGAATTTCATGGGGTTATCCTTTTTCCAGTCTGTAATTGTAGGTAATGTTCCGGTGCGGAAACAAGCGCCATTTGGTCGTGACTGTATTTCCTGTTTGGCAATAATCCAGATTGTGCATAATGCGGGCTGTGCGCGACAACAATCGAAGGGAGTGGCCATGTTTCAGCAAGACCCGTCATGGATGGTGAGCGTCGGCAAGCTGATGATAGTGACGTTGTTTCTGGTGGCTGGCACATTGAACGTGATGCCGGCGCGGGTTAAAGACCACATCGAACGCATGGCGGGGTTTGGCGTGCCGCTGCCGGCGGTTGTATTCTGGATCGGTATCGCGATGGAATTCGCCGGTTGCGCGCTGGTGCTCAGTGGCTGGCGCGCGGACATCGGCGTGTGGCTGCTGATTGCGTTTACCGCAGTGGCCGGCGGTATTTTTCATCGCTTCTGGCTGGTAGATGATCCGCAGCGGCGTCAATCGCTGCGTATTGCGTTGCTCAACAACGTGGCGGTGATCGGCGGCTTGCTGGTGTTGCTGCATGTCGCGAAATGAGGGTGTGCCGGGCATGACGGCCAAAAGCATCGCGGGCGTGTGGAAACTTAAGAAGTATTCCCGCCGCTTTCTCGATACCGGCGAAGTGCGCAGCGATATGTTGCCGCAGGCCTACATACTCTACACGCCGGGCGGATTCATGATGTCGATTACCGTCGAAGAAAACCGCCAGCCGCCGGCAGGCGAGGTGCTGACCAACGACGAGCGTGTGCGCTTGTTCAAATCCATCATCAGTGCGTATTCGGGCAGCTATACCATCGAGGGCGACAACGTCATTCACAATGTTGAACTGTCGTGGAACGAAGCCTGGACTGGTACCCGGCAGGTGCGCCGCTTTGCCGTGAACGGCGACGAGTTAATTATCGAAACCACCCCGCGCACCGCGGGTACCGATACGCGGCAGTTCATCAATACGCTGACGTGGGAGCGCACGGAGGGGTTTCCGGTGGGCGTGAGGCGTGAGGTGTGAGAGGTGAGGGGCAAATGTGGCTGTTCGGTGTTAGATTTTGGTCGACCGTTCGGTTTCGGGGCAGCAACGCAAATGTCGTAGAACGGCCATGAAGAGACGCCGGCGCGCAAGGGGAGCTGCCGCACAGAGCGTCCGGTCCGCCCTCGACTGCCGACATTCATGAATGAATACGCTATGGCGGTTGATCGGCCACAGCGGCCACGGGGAGTCAGTGGTCGTTGAATTCCAGGATTGTAGGTGCAGGCGTCTGCTGTCTGAAAGCACCAGCTCACACTATCGACCCCTATGTATAGATCGTAACTAGGTATAGTTCGTACTGGAGGTAGCCTTGACCCCGGGTGGAGAACAATGGTGAAGCAGCTCAACGGCATTTTTCGCGAATGGATGCGGGTTAAGCAGGCCGATGAAAACGCACCGCCGATCATCTGGGGCTACTGCATCGTCCACCTGTCGCATCCGGAGTTTTGCGGTAACGTTCTGCACACCTCGGGTGTGCTGTCGATTGCCGGACACAAGACGCTGCTGATCGCGGAGACGCGAAACAACTATTACGCGTTACTGGGTCCGGAACTGTTCATGCCTGCCGATTGCAAGGTCGACCCGGAAACCTATGTGAGAGAGCAGCACGCCCCGGCCCGCCAGAACGACGTTTACGTCAATGCGGCAATGAACGCCGACCGCAATTGCCCGACCTGCCAGGGCGCGGGTGTCTATCGTGTCAACGACCGTGCCATGGCCATCTGCGATTTATGCTGCAAGCACAATCAGGGCTGGTGGCAGCTCGAAGGCGCCTACGGCCCCGATAACGGCCGCTGGGCTTGCAAACTCGGTTGCGGCAAGATCGTCGATAATCCGCCGCCGGTGCTGGAGTTTCTGCCGCGGGCGAAAACCTAGATTTCGCCCGCCAGCGCCTTCGCCGCCCACAAAGCACTCGCCGTGATCCTCGCACGCGCGACGTGCGTCAGGTCAACCGCCTGCATCAGCCGCAAGCCGATCGCGGCAGTCGCGTAGTGGTAGTTGGCGGCGTCTTCGACGTGGCCGAAATAGCGGGCGGCGGCATCGCGAATTTTTCGGATCGCCGCCGAATAAGGATCACTGGGCAGCCGCCCCCCGAAGGCGATCAGCCGCTCCGTTTCCAAAATGTCGGCGAACGACGCATCCCGCATATGGTTGATGCGCACGCTCGCTTCGACGTGCAGCAGGTCCTCATACACGTGCCCGCGCCCGGTCTTCTGGAAGTCGACAATCGCGACACTCGCCGGGCGGCCGGCGACGATGATGTTGTCCGAATTCAGATCGCCGTGAAGAATGCAACTGTGGTAAGGGTGCTTCATGCCAGTGTCGAACAGGGTTGCACGCGGCGAGGGAAACGACACGCCGCCGGCGAAGTAGCGTCCGTTCTTCTGCCGGGCCTCGAAGTAGCGCGCAGCGCAGGCGCCAAGGCGCGCTTCGGTTTCTATCGTCGCACGCGGCCCCGTGAAATACCGGTTCAGATAGCGCTGTGCGATATCGCTTTCCGTGCGCAATTTTGGCAGGCTGTACCAACTGTCACACAGCGGATCGAATATCATGCGCAGGACCAGTCCCACCTTCGCCGTGTCGCCGCGTTGCAGACTTTGCGTCAGCGTTTCGATCCTGGACGCGCCGCGCGGGGCGGCGTGGGAAAAGCACAGTGCCGCGTAGTCGCGCGAGCAGAGAAAGCCAAGCAAATCAGGCCGGCAGGCGAGGGGAAGCGCCCCACGGACGAATTTTTCGTAGTTCGCTTTTTCACGCGCGCCCGCTGCTCGCGGCGCGATTTTCACCACGACAGGCGCACCCTGGACCAGTCGCGCAGGACCAAAAAACCGTGTCAGCTTTAACACGCGCGCCTCGCTGCGCCCGCCAGTGAGTGTCTCCAGCCGCACCGCGCTCACCGCCAAGTCCGTGAAGGGGAGGCCCGCTGATAGCGCGAGCCGCCGAATGAGGGAGAGTGCTTGCGTACGCTCACGCACCGTCTTGAACGGTGCGCCGCCTGAAAGACGGATATCCGCAAGCGTTAGTGAGGATTTGCGGGGTATCGGCATTGCACCTAAATAGCATTCCATTGGACTACCCGATAGCCAACTGTCGTCTACGCCCGCAGTGGGTCGAGAGTGTGCGTTCGCGGTTTTGAGAAGCAGACCTTCGTCAGAAAAATAATAGGTTGAGCATGCTGGAGGATGACCTGAAACAAGAATACCACGTCGATCTGGCGCTCGACATCAAGCGCAAGATCCTGGGCGAAAACACCCGTCTGTACGGCATAGACGCGCTGCCCAGAAGGCAATCCTGATCCAGGACGGAATAGGGGTTAAACTCGCGAGCTAACAGGGCCGCTCAAGCGGCGCCGATTTCGTAACCGGCGTGAAGATCGACGTAACAGGAGGGAATTGACAGATGGCAACATTCGTATTGGTGCACGGATCATATCAGGGCGGCTGGATCTGGCAGCCCGTGGCGACCCGGCTGCGCGCGGCGGGGCATCAGGTATATGCCCCGAGCCTCGACGGCTGCGGCGAGCGCAAGGGTACGGTGCGTCCGGGCATCACCACCGAAACCCAGGCCGACGAGGTCGCGCAACTGCTCTTCTACGAGGATTTGAAGGATGTCGTCTTGGTCGGCACCAGCTCGGGCGGGATGGTGGTGTGCCGGGTCGCCGAGTTGATGCGCGATCGGGTCGGCCGCCTGGTGCTCGTCGATGCATTGGCGCTATTCGGCGGCGAAAAGATCCGCGACATCGTCACCCGTTCAACGTCGGTGATGGGCGAGCTTACCGCCGGACCCTCCCGCGAGGAGGCCGCCAACCGGCTGTTCGCCGACCTCGATCCCGCAAGTCGCGCCTGGGCGCTCGAGCGCTACACCCCGCACCCGATCGGGATCTACGAGCAGCCGGTCAAGCTCGATTCGTTCTGGACGCAGTCGTGGAAGGCCAGCGTCATCTGGTGCCGCCGCGCGCCTAACCCGGGCGAAGCGCACCAGCGCCGCGCCGCCGAGCGGCTCAAAGCGACATGGGCCGAGCTCGATACAGGGCATTACCCGATGCTCAGCATGCCCGAAGAGCTGACGAAAATGCTGGTTGCCGGTTAAGCGGTTTTTTCGCGCTCCGCCCACGCCGCCCCGCTTGCGGTCCCGCGTGGGCGGACGTGAAAAGACCTGCCCGAAAACGCTGACGACCTACTTGATGCGTTTCATGCTGCGGCGCCACGACGGCTGCGCCAGTAAGTCCCCTGTAGAGTCGGCGCGCCCGATGCCTGACTCGAACGGTCGCTTGCTACTTCAGGCTATGGCCGTAACCGACCCACTGCCGACATCGCGGATTCTCTCAAGGAGCCGTTGGCGATAGTGTTGCGGCTGATGTAGCGGCGCGCGTGTAGGCAAGCCCGGGTGCGTGAGTATCTTGACAATCACGGCGGGCTCTTCGATGGCGGCGTCAAGCGCTTAACCATAGTCGTGTGGACGCTCTTTCCAACCTTACGCATCAAGCGATTTCCTAGTCCGATCCAGCGGTTGTCTATTTGACGGACATTCTCAGTTCGATAGGCCGCCTTCCATACTGTTCAAGTTCCCAAAAAGACGAGTCCCAAGTCGATCTTTCCACTTATTCTCGATATCTATAACTTCTTGGGCTGACAGCGTTAGAGGGGTGATTTCGAGTATGGAGAATTCAAATTGAGAGTGATCCAAGTCACGGAGCATTACGTCGCCGCCGTGTCCACTAGTCGCGTATATTTTCCATCGCCCATAGATGCCCTGCTCTCCATATGCAGAGCCTACATATAATTTCCCCGAAGATTTATCGCGAATCAGATATACGCCGTTGACTGACGAGAGCGCGCTCGTCCAGGTCAAGTTTGAACTACCATCGTTCATTAGCTGCTTTAGGTCGTAGTAGCTCAACTTGACATCGCTATACGAAGCAAAATCGCCAATGGAATTTGGTCGCCTGATCTCCAGAACGGGTTTGTCGCCGCGTTGAACCCAAGCCAAGGCACCACGCCCCCAATCAATTAGTAGCCTTTCAGACAGATCGCTCATCGTTTGATTGTGCTTCAGGTCGTACCAAGCGATCTTTCCCTTCCAATCTTGCGGAAAATTAAATTCGTCGATTAGGGCGAGATCGGTGTCCGTGAGTTCGCTATTGATCTTGCAGCTACCGACGTCCCACAGGCCAAGAAATAGTGCATCTCTTCCATCTAGGGGCGCGAAGACTGCAATGTGTTTTGAATTTCCAAATCTCTTGGGGTCCTGAAAACCTTGGTACACGTCAAATCGCTTTCGATTTGTTCTAAAGGTTTCTAGTATGGGTAATTCTTTGTTCCCATGACGAACGAGGCGAACTTTTGTTGGATCTATTCCGTACTTGTTTAGAATGTCGTAAACCGTAAGCACGTGAGCTCCTTGTTCTGACACGCAAGAAATCCCATGTCAGCCCAAATTTTTCCTGTAAGCGCATTCCTATCCGAAACCAATAGGCGTATAGGAAATTTAACCTCCCTTTTTCGCTGCCAAGAACTCTATCTCCCCACCGGCGGATAGTCAAACGCACGAGTCTTTGGTGAAAATTCCTCACTCTCGATGACTATTCGTTACGAAATTCAAATGTAACAAGGAGGGACCGCTTCTGGCCGAGTGCCGCCCGCTGCGATCGAGTCGCAGATTTCCACATAGCTGCCATTGACGAGGGCCGGGGCGCGCCCCACGCCGGCCGTTCGGAGAATTGAACATAGCCCGAATAGTTCTCCTGCCTAATCCCGCTCAGTCGGGGATGAAAGCAACTGCGTCGATCTCGATCAGGGCTCCCTGTAGAAGGCCCGCGACCTGCACCGCCGCACTCGCTGGCAGGTTCGCGCCAAAACGCTCGCCGCGCACGCGGCCGTACTCGGTGTATTCGTCCAGGCTCGTCAGCCACGCTGTAATGCGAACGACGTGTTGGAGCGAGCCCCCGACGGCGCGAAGCGCCGCCTCTATCCGGTCAATGCACCCGTTCGCCTGCTCGGCCATCGTGCCGCCGGGGGCGATGTTTCCCGACACGTACACTGTTCTACCCGCCCCCCTGATCACTACCGCCTTGCTGTAGCTGGCACCGCCAGTAACAGGGATACGCTCTATGTTCATGTCTGCTCCGTATAGTTGTCGATCAGTCTGAGCGGTCGCATTTCATGGCACCCATCCTTTACCACGAAGTGTATTGCGTGTGCTAGGATCATGCCACGGAACATCCACGGAGGTTGCGCATGGCGAAGATACGGCACATCGCGATCCGCTGCGAGGACGTCGAGGCAACTGCGGCTTTCTTTCAGCAGGTATTCGGTCTGAGCTTGGTACAGCGCAGGGACCACGGGCCGGTCGATCTATCCGACGGCGACGTGAACATTACGCTGCTGCCCACGACCATACGGGGCCGTACCAGGCCAGCGGGTTTCGAGCACATAGGTTTCAGCGTGGACGATGCCGACGCCACCAGGCAACGGCTGCTCGATGCGGGGGCCACGGAACTCAATCCCATCGCTCTCGGCGATGCTTACTACGAATCGAAGTACCAGCTTTCCGAGGGGCTGGTCATCGACGTGGGCCATTGGTGGGGCACCTCGCCGCTGCCCGGACAGGAACCATCGACTGTCGCCCCGGCTCGTCACAAGGACAGCGTTCCCGGCTAAAAGTTGTTCTCGCCGCTCCCGCCGCTCGCAGCAAGCGGCGGTGATTACCGGTTCGTATTGCACATGGGTCGCTTACTGAGCGTTTGCTCCGGGTACAATCAAGACCATTGACCACGGAAACCATATCATGCACATTCTGCAAATCACCGGCTTTGCTGTTGCTGGTCGTTTGTAGCGTAAACTTGGGCTATGAGCGTAGCCTGCACCCACTCACGCAATGACGCCGTCACTTCTGGCACAATTCCTGCTAGCTGCGGCTTGCGACGGCGCGGAGGTGCGGCGGAAACCATTGGGCAGAAGACGCAATCATGGCAGAGATACTGGGCATAAGCGCAACGCACCCAAGTGCATGGCGATGTTCAGAGCGACTTAGTCGTACAATTATCTGCGTTTAACAACGGGGAAACCATTATGAGTAGCGTCATTACGCAAGCCGATCAGCCAGCCATCCGCGCCACCGCCAGCGCGCGTCCAATAGTGGACATACCGCGCCATCTGCGGGAACTACTATGTCTGGAGGATTTCGAAGCGCCGGCGCGCGGCTTCCTGCCGCGCCCCATCTTCGGCTTTATCTCAGGCGGCGTGGAGTCAAACGCAGCGCGCGACGGTAACCGCGCGGCCTTCAGCGAATATGAATTCCTGCCGCGCGTGCTCGTCAACACCAAGGCACGACACCAGAAAACCACGCTGTTCGGGCACACCTACGATCTGCCATTCGGGTTTCCGCCGATGGGCGGCTCCGCGCTAGCCGCTTACCGCGGAGACCTCGTGCTGGCCAAGGCGGCAGCGGATCTTAATACGGTGATGATCCAGAGCGGCGCGGCGCTGACAAGGATGGAAGACGTCAAGGCAGCCGGCCCGACGGCGTGGTTTCAGGCCTACCTGCCCGGCGATCCCGGAATCATTACGCCGCTGGTGGAGCGCGCTCAGCGCGCGGGATTCGAGGTGCTGGTGCTCACGGTGGACGTGCAGGTGTCGGGCAACCGCGAGAACAATGTTCGCAGCGGCTTCAGTTCGCCGTTAAAGCCCACGCCGCGGCTGGCATGGGATTGCATGCTGCGGCCGCAATGGACGCTCGGCACGTTTGCCCGCACCGTGCTCAAGCACGGCATGCCACACATCGAAAACATGGGCTTCGAGCGTATGCCGGTGCTCGGCAACATCGAGCGCCCGCGCCTGGCGCGCGACGCGCTGTCGTGGGAGCACGTGCAGCTGATGCGCAAACTGTGGAAGGGCAAGCTCGTGCTGAAGGGCGTGCTGTCCCCTCAGGACGTACGCATCGCGCGCGAGAGCGGTGTCGACGGCATCATGGTGTCGAACCACGGCGGCCGCCAACTCGATTACACAGTGGCGCCGCTGCGCATGCTGCCCGCGGTGACTGCGGAAGCCGGCAGCATGACCATCATGATGGACAGCGGCATCCGTCGCGGCACGGATGTGTTAAAGGCGCTGGCGCTGGGTGCGCACTTTGTGTTTGTCGGGCGGCCGTTTTTGTACGCGGCTACCATTGGTGGCGAAGCCGGCGTGCACCACGCTGCCACCCTGTTACGCGAGGAAATCAGCCGCAATATGGCGATGCTCGGCATCTCGACTCTCACCGAGATGAAGCGCGATCTGCTGGTGCCGAGCCGGGGGCCGATCCCGTGCTGAAATTCACGGACCAACGGTAGCTGGCGACCCCGAGTCAGATCAACTTGCCAGACGTAAACGCCTTCACTATTAATGAGTTAGTTATCCGGCGCGACGCGGCGGCGGTGCACCGGCGGTTTGGCTATCCAGAAAAACAGCGAACCCACCGCCGCCAGCGCGGCGATGAGCGTAAAGCCTACACGATAGTTACCCAGCCAGTCGGCGAATACGCCGGCGATGAGCGGGCCGCCGATCTGGCCGATGACCATAATCATCGACGACAGGCCAAGGATCATGCCGATTGAGTTGCGGCCGAAGTAGTCGGCGCGCATGGCGGAAATAAACGGGCCGCGCAGTCCCCATCCGATGCCGTGCACCACCGCGGACAGCACCAGGATGACCGGCCCGGTGGCATAGGTGAGCAGGAGCATGCCGGCGGTATGCAACAGCATGGAGAATGCGGTGACTTTGCGCTTTTCAATTTTTTCGGGAATGGCCCAGCCGCATACCACGCCGACGAACTGCCCTGCGGTGGCAATGGTGATGTAAAGCGACGCCAGCGCCAGCGAATACCCGAGACCTTCCTTGATGTGCAGGATGGCGTGCACGTTAATCGCCGACACCACGAACAGCGAGCAGGCGTGGCCGAGCGACAGCAACCAGAATGAGCTGGTGCGCAGTGCCTCGCGCGCCGTGAACTCACCCTGAACTGGTCCTGAGGGCGGCGCGGGGGTGGCTGCGTCCACAGGGGCCGGGCCGGTGCTTGCGGTCTCGGTGTCCGGCGGCAGGCCGTCGATGCGTTGGCCCACATCTTCGGGGCGGCTGTGCACCATGTTCGCCAGCGGCCAGCCGCACACAATGAGCATCACGCCGGAACCGAAGGCAGTGACACGCCAGCCGTACGTCTGGATGACCCACGCAACCACAAACACAAACAGGCCGCCCACTGCGGCGCCGAACTGTGATGAGGACAGTGCGCGCGCCCGCCGCCTTTCGAACCACTGGATGATGGCGACGCTCACCACCATGTTGCTGCACATGCTGGCGCCCAGTGCGAGCACCAGGAACGCGGCATAAAACGTCGCCAGCGTGTCGGTCTGGCTCAGCAGCATAAAGCCGATGCCGAAAAGGATCACGCCCGCGCGAACAATGCGCTGCGAGCCGAAGCGGTCAACCAGCCAGCCCAGAACGGGGCCCAGCAGGGCGGCTTCTGTGGATTTGAGCGCCGCCGCGCCCGACAACGCCGTTTTGCTCCAGCCTCGGTCCTGCACCAGCGCGGCGAGATACGCGCCGAATGCCTGATTCAGCAGCATGCTTTGAAAAAACTGCAGCGTGCCGCCAGCGACCACAACGCGCCAACCGTAAAATTTTTTCATGGGTTGACGGTAGCATAACGCAGGCCGCGTTACAGCGCAGTGGCTCGGTGACGTGTCCGGCGGACGGCAACGAAGGTCTGCGCATCGCCCGACGCAGAGGAAGGATGCGTCCGGCTAATTCGCACCCCACAGGTGGCCAAGATCAACCCACCCGTCAGCCTTCGTGGCAATGGCTAGAGCATCGGCACGCCGTCGCGGTCGATAGCGAAGCGCTCGCCGGCCTGAATGGGTACGCTCAACCGATTCTCCATCGGCGGGATAGGGCAATTCCACGCTCTGCTGAACGAGCAGGGAAGGAGCGACGCGTAGTTGATGTCAATGGTCACCGCACCGATCTGATCCGCTGGGATGCGCACGGTGCGGCCGGAACCGTAGCTGGTGTGTCCGCTGGTCGCATCCGTGAAGTGGAAGTTGTACTTGTCCTGATACCGGGTTGCGTAGAGCGTCTGTTCCACACCATCGATTTCGAACGTCATTTTCGCCACGACCAGCCTGTCCACCGGAATTGGGTTCCGATGATGAGCGACTGCTACAGTTCTTCCGTTTGTGACTGCCTCGATGCGTGCTTCGATGATCCACTCGGCGGACCAGTCGAAGGCGTCGACATGACTGAACTGTTGTGCCCAGACGCTCTTCGGATTCCACACCTGCAGGGCAAATCGCTTCTTGTCGTAGCTGAAGATGACCCCCTCCGCGCCATTGCGAAAATAGGCGATCGACGCGGGGTGATCCGGGTCGGCCATCAGCTTCGCGGTGCCGTCGACAGTGCGGTCGTCGATCACGATCCCATCGCTGGCACTCGCCTCGACCAAGAGACCCGCTTCACCCCCGGGAAGTGGCGACCAGAGCCCCTGGGCACCCGGTACACGCTGGCCGGGTTTTTCCACATGATTCCCCCACACAAACGAGACGGGGCCGCGCTTTCCTCGCACGAATTCGGTTCGCTGGTGAATGTGCTCGCGGTGCTTCGCGCGCGGATCAATGCTCTCAGTCATCTGGACCTCCTGAAGTCATCACGACCTTCCTCGAGTGAAGGACTACCATGGACCTATGCTTCCAGGGCATTCGATTTTCGAAGTTTTGCACCACTCTACTGCCAGTGCTTCGAGCGGTCAATTGCCCGGCGCCGCGACAGGCGAAAATTCACGCGATTGACAGTTAGCCCGTCGCGGGATAGATTGCTGGCTGATGAAAACAGTTGTTTCAAATTCCTATACTCGCGCATATCATTCTAATGAGGAGAGAACGAAATGTTCAGCCATATCATGGTTGGGAGTAACGACATCGCCCGGTCGAAGAAATTCTACGATGCTTTGTTCGTCGCGATGGGTGGTAAGCCCGGCGTCGAGGATGCCAGGGGCCGGTTGGCTTATATGCACAATGGCGGGCGTTTCATGGTGTCCAAACCCATTGACGGCAAGCCAGCCAACGCTGCCAATGGCGGCACGATCGGCTTCACGATGAGCGATGCCAAACAGTCCGAGGCATGGCACAAAGCCGGGGTCGCGAATGGCGGCACGTCGATCGAAGACCCGCCGGGCGTGCGCCAAGGGGCCGCCGGCCAGATCTATCTCGCGTACCTTCGCGATCCCGATGGCAACAAACTGTGCGCGCTTCATCGCATGCCAGCTGCCTGAATTATCGCGGATCAACCCTTGAGGGCGGCCGCCCTTCCCGGGCAGTCCTCGCGCGCGACAGAATTTGGCTCAGCCCAATCGGTCGCGTTTGAGCGCTCGTTCGGAAGCCTATCCATCGCGATGGCTGATGCGTTTCGGTGACGCATGCACGCCGTAAGATCGCATCGGCGTTCGCCCTGTATTTCGAAATCCATGTGCTTTATTCGGTGGGGCGACAATGGTTGAACCCGGGCCAATGGAAATCCCGTCTCCCTCGCCCTCGATCCACGCTTCGCCCGTGCCTTCGATCACGGTAATGATTTCCATATAGGGGTGCGAATGTGTGCCGGTAGAATAACCGG
>CAMBCF010000025.1 GCA_945864585.1 Bordetella parapertussis
GCGCGTGTACGACATTGACATTGAGCGGTGCGTGTGTGGCGGCAAATTGAAGATCAGCGCGGTGATTGAAGAACAGGCGGTGATCGAGAAGATACTGACGCACTTGGGGTTGGCAGCGCAGCCGCCGCCTATCGCACCGGCAAGGCGGCGGGCGGAATTATTTGAGTGGGCTTAAGGAATCGGACGGTTTTTACCGAGGCCGAGAGGGTGGTTCGGGCTGCGTTGGCGGAGCGGCAGAAAGATCAAGTAAATCAGATATTTAGTGAGGCTTGGTGATGAGGGTTTTTACGCGAATTTGCAGGCTGCGCGGTGCGCTCTGCGAATCTGCGCTCTGCGAATCAGGCTCAATTGACCGGCGGGTGGGGCCGGGATACATTGGGGTTTATGCAAAAAGATGGTTTGAATTTCCTATACCCTCCGTGCCTGGACCTTGGATTCAAATCCTCGTCTAGGCGGTATCGAAATCAGGCGGGTGCTGTGCCGCGCACGCAGGTCCGCTGCAGCATTCGCGGAAAGCGCGCCGCGTCGAAATTGGTGTTGGCACAGTGCAGAAGGCAGCGGTTATCCCACATCAGCACTTCGCCCGCCGTCCATTTGTGGCGGTAAACGAAACGTTCCTCCACCGCGTACGCGCTCAGTTTTTCCAGGCGGGCGAGGCCCACTTCCTTCGGCTGGCCTTCGAAGTAAGCGGCGTGCTCGCCCATGAACAGCGCCTTCCTGCCTGTTTCCGGGATCGTGCGTACCAGTGGATGCGACATGGGCGGGGCGTCGGCGATTTCTTCCGGCGTGGCGTTGCTTCCCATGCGTTTCCGGGAAATCTCCCAGCTATGCACGACGCGGGCGCTTTCGAGTTCCGCCTTTTCGTCCTGCGGCAGCGCCTCGTAAGCGGCGATCATGTTGGCGAAACACGTTTCTCCCCCATCTGGTGGCATCACCAGCGCGTGCAATATGGTCGCGAGCGAGGGCTGGGGACGGAAGGATTTGTCGGAATGCCAGCGCGTGGATGAGACCTTGCCGCTCGGTTTTCCGTCAGCGCCGAGATTGCTGACGATCTGCACCAGCGGGTTCACCTTGCCGCGGTTGCTGGCCATGTGGCGTTCCAGCGTGCCGAATTGTTCCGTGAAAGCGATCTGCTGATCCTGATCCAGCTGCTGATCGCGGAAACACAGCACATGATATTGGACGAAGGCGTCGTAAACCGCGCGTTTCGTGGACTCCGCCAGCGGCTGGCGCAGATCCAGTCCCATGACCGCAGCACCGAGTACTGGGGACAGAGGTTCGGTGGTGAAAGTCTGACGTTCGAGTGTGAGGTCCATGGCAGGTGCTCCCTGACTTTGTGTTGCAAAAGTTATACCCCCATCCACTGAAAGCGTCAAACTTGTGAATGCTGTTCGCTCGCGAATCTCAGCGCGTGTGGCGATCAGGGTATGATTTCGTGGAATGCGTTTATATTTGGGCGCATCGCAGACAAAAACATCGCGGCGGAGAAACCCTGACCATGACTTCATGTTCCAGTACAACGGCGCGCGTTTTGTGCGTGGGAATTTCACTGTGTCCGGCATGGGGATGGGCACAGGCTGCCGACACACTAGACTATCCCAGCCGCCCGTTGCGTTTTGTGGTGCCGTTTCCGCCCAGCGGCTCCAACGACATCATTGCACGCGCCCTGGTGGGCAGGCTGTCAGAGGAATTGCGTCAATCCGTGGTTGTCGATAACCGCGGCGGCGCCAATGGAATCATAGGCACGGAACTCACTGCGAAATCGCCGCCGGATGGCCATACCTTTTTGATCATCGGCGACGGCTTCACCATCAATCCCAACCTCTATCGCAAACTGCCGTATAACCCCATACGTGATTTCACGCCGGTGTCGCTGGTCGGCTATGGCAATTTTGTGCTTGTCGTGCATCCCTCGCTGGCTGCGCGTACTGTGAATGAACTGATTGCGCTGGCCAAGGCGTCTCCCGGAAAACTGACCATGGCGTCGGCAGGCGTAGGCAATATGGCACATTTGACCGGTGAGTTGTTCATGTCGATGACCGGCACGCGTTTCGTGCATGTGCCGTATAAGGGCGGCGGCCCGGCCATCACCGAATTGCTGGGCGGTCACGTATCGCTGTACTTCAGCACCGTCACGGTGGCGCTGCCTCATATCAAAGCCGGCAAGCTGCGTGCGCTGGGGGTGACCGGTGGGAAACGCTCATCCGTGGCGCCGGAGGTGCCGACCATTGCTCAAGCAGGCGTCGCCGGCTATGCGGTCGATGGCTGGTATGCGATGGTGATGCCCGGGCAAACGCCGCCGACTATCATCACACGCTTCGCTACCAGCCTGCATCGAGTGCTGCAGGCGAGCGACGTAAAGCAACGGCTGGCATCCCAGGGTATCGAAGCTGCGATGAGCGCGCCGGAAGAATTGCGCAAAATCATTACGGCGGATCTCGCTAAGTGGGCGAAAGTGGTACGCGATGCAGGCATCCAGCCCGAATGATTTGCAAGGCGCAGCTGACCGAGAAAAGTCGTCTACTGTAACCGTACACAAGGCGAAAATGACGAACACCACGACCATCCGTTTGCTGAGCGCGGGCTCCATCGAACCCGGACTCGTCACGGCGGTCGGCGCCTATAACGCACGCGGCGCTGCGCAGGCCAGCATCACCTGGGCGACCGCGCCGGCCATACGCAAGCGCATCGCGAGCGGCGAGGTTTTCGACATCGTGATTGCGCCCGACCCTGCGGTGGATGAATTCTCGCAGCAGCAGAAGGTAGCCGGGGACAAGCGCGTGCCGGTCGGCCGCGTGGGCGTGGGTGTGGTCGCGCGGAACGATGTCGACGTCAGCGACATTTCGAGTGTGGGCGCGCTGAAGCAGGCCGTACTGAATTCCGAATCGGTAGTTTTCAACCACGCGTCCAGCGGTCTTTACGTCGAAAGCCTGATGAAGCAGTTGGGGTTGGTTGACCGCATTCAGGAAAAAACCAAACGCTTCGATGACGGCCCCGCGATGATGGCGTACCTGATCAACGGCAAGGGACGCGAGATCGCGTTCGGCGCCATCATCGAAATCATGATGTTTCGCGACCAGGGGATCAAGCTTGCCGGCCCGCTGCCGCCGGACGTGCAGCACTGGACGGCTTACGTCGCGGCACCGATGGTTGCGGCGCCAAATGCGGCGGGCGCGCAGTCCTTTCTGCACTATCTGGCAACAGCGCCGGCGAAAGCCCTGTTCGCCGCACATGGCATCGAGTAACGCCGGACTGACCCGCCTCGGCCATCTGATCGAGGAGGCGGGCATCACCTACATGGCGCGCACTGAGAGCATTGACCCGGACAACGTGCTCACACCGCTGCAAGCAGCCTCCAGCACCTACCGCATCGCGCGCGGCCCGCGCGCAGGGCGCAAAGTGCTGAGCCTGCAACACGCGCCCCGCCGCGTGGCGCCGGTCACACAACAACTGTGCGCCAACGCCCACGGTTTCAGCCTGCATGCGGCGGTGCGCTGTGATGCCGATCAACGCAGTGAGCTTGAACAACTGTGCCGCTACGTCACGCGCCCGGCGATTGTTAACGACGGGCCAACGAACGGTTGAGTGTGAACCGCGCGGGGCAGGTCGTTATCAAACTCAAAACACCCTATCGCAACGGCACCACCCACATCGTGATATCGCCGATGGAGTTCATGCAGCGGCTCGCCGCACTGGTGCCAAGGCCGCGCTTACATTTGATACAGTTTCACGGCGTGCTTGCGCCGAATGCAAAGTTACGATCCAAGGTGGTGGCGGCGCCAGAGCAAGCAACAACGGCAGGTGCAGGTGATTGCAAGCACGTTCACGCGCACAGCGCGCCGGTGCGCATGAGTTGGGCGCGGTTGTTGAAGCACGTGTACGACATTGACATCGAGCGCTGCGTGTGTGGCGGCAAATTGAAGATCATCGCAGTCCCTTCGACAGGCTCAGGACAGGGATCGAAGAGCCTGCGGTGATCGAGCGCATCCTCACGCATCTGGGGTTGGCAGCGCAGCCGCCGCCACGCGCAGCGGCGCGGCGGGTTGATCTTTTTCAGGCGGCTTGATGCTCAAGCCGAGACCAGTTCCATCAGTGAGCTGACGGCGCTGCTTGTCCTGCGCTCGTGTAAAGGCGTCGATGGGTCGCAAATTTGCCGATGCGGAACGTTTCGCGCGGCAAGATTTTCAGGAAAACATCGGGGCTTGGCGAAAATTTACGCAATTGACTGTTAGCCCGTTGCGGGATAGATTGCTGACTGGCAAAAAAGGTGTTTAAAAGTTTTATACCCCCTATTTGCAATCGATACCGAAGGCGGCGGATTACAAGAGTATTCCGCTCTTGAACCAGCCGTGAGCACAGGAAGTCCTCTCCCTCGTTGCGGGAGGGCGGTGATGTGCCGCGTTACGCCGTCTTCACCTGCTGTTTCTGCCAGCCGAATTCCATGATCGTCGAACGCCAGTTGGTGCGACGCTCGTTCGCCGGATAGTCGCCGGTGGCGCAGTGGATCGAGCAGCGGTTGTCCCACAGCACCACGTCGCCGCGCTGCCATTGGTGGCGATAATCGCCGTCGGGGATGGTGGTGCGCTTGGCGAGATCGGCGATGATGGCGTCACTCTCGGCTTGATCGAGACCAAGGATGCCGGTGATCTGCCCGTCGTTGAAATACAGCGACTTGCGGCCCGTTTCAGGGTGCGTGGGAATCATCGGGTGGTTCGCGGGCGCGCGGCCGCGCTCGGAATCTTCCATGCGCTCTTGTTGCCGCTTAAGCCTACCGCCGTAGATGTGGCTGGCGGAACGGCCTTCGAGTTTTTGTTTTAAATTTTCCGGCAGCGCATCGTACGCCGCATACGAGTTCGAGAACAACGTATCGCCGCCGATGCTCGGCACATTCACCGCATACATGCCGGTGGCCTTGGCGGTGATGTAATCGTAGCTGGTGTCGGTGTGCCACACGTTGCCGATGCGTATCAGTAGCGGTGATGCGGTTTTGCTTTCCTCGCCGGTCTTGGTGTTGAGGATGCGGTTGTCCATCAGCATCAGATTTGGGTAGCGCGGGTGATGCGCTTTCTTGGTCATGTGCGGCTTCAGTTCACCGAAGCGCAAACTGAACGCCATGAAGTCTTCTTCGTTCAATTCCTGACCGCGTATCACGATAACGATGTGATCGAGAAACGCCTGATACACCGTGCGAAACGTTTCCTCGTCCATGGTCTTGACGTTGACGCCCTGGATTTCAGCGCCGATTTTGGGCGAGGCCGGGATAATTTTTAGCATGAGTATTCCTTAAAAATATCAATAAAAACAGATACTTATATTCTAGGTATCAAAGCGTAATCCTGCCGCCTTGATGATCTTGCGAAACTTCTCGATCTCGTTGCGCGTGTAGTCGTGCATTGCCTCCGGCGTGCTGGGCGCGGGCGTGTTGCCGCCGGCCTGAAAGCGCGCAACGACATCGGGGCTGGCGAGGACGCGATGCAACTCACTGTTCAAGCGCATCACTAGCGCGCGCGGTGTTTTAGCCGGCGCGGCGATGCTGTACCAGGTAACGACTTCATAGCCGGGCCAGGTTTCCGCAAGTGTGGGCATATCCGGCGTGAGCGGCGAGCGCGCCGCGCCACAGGTGGCGAGCATGGTTAGGCGGCCCGACTTCGCGTGCGGCAGCGCCGAGGCCATGCTGTTAAATAGAATGTGTATCTGCCCACCCAGTAAATCGGCAATCGCGGGTACCGCACCTTTGTACGCCACGTGCCGTATGTCGATGCCCGTGAGCATCTTTAGTTGTTCGGCGCCCAGGTGCGAGGTGCTGCCCATGCCGGTTGAACCGAAATTGAACTGACCCGGTTTGGCCTTGGCCGCCGCCACCAGATCAGGCGCGGTCTTTACGCCGAGTGATGGTTGCACGATCAAGGCAAACGGACTGATCACCACCATGCTCACCGGGGCAAAATCGCGCAATGAATCGTAAGGCACGCTTTTTTGCACCAACTGTGCCGTTACCATGGTCGAGGCCGATCCCAGCAGCAGCGTGTAGCCATCCGGCGCCGCGCGTGCCACGATCTCCGCGCCGATAGTACCCGCTGCGCCCGCGCGCGTATCGACGACCACCTGCTGCCCCCACGATTCGGTCAACTTCTGCGCGAGAATGCGCGCGATCACATCCGCCGGCCCGCCGGCGGAGACGGTGTTGATGACACGGATGGGTTTGTTGGGGTAGTTCGCGGCAGGTTGTGCTTGAGCACCGAATCCCGACACGAGTAACGCAATGGCAACTGTGGGACAACGTAACAACCACCCCTTTTGTGTTGAGCGTAGCGTAGTGAAGTCGAAACACATGTATCGTAGTGCCATTAAATTGACTATCCGATTTGCCGAAACACACAAAAGAAACCTTGTCTTTCCCGCGAAAGCGGGAATGACAGTTGTAGTTTATCGTTCGCGCAAAAGCTTGACGAATCAAAATTGCAAACCACAGATCGCCGCGCTAATTCTCCAATACCGCTACTCCGCCCGTATATTCGCCTCGCGCGCCACGGTTTTCCATTTATTCATATTCTCCGCCAGCATGGCGCCGAATTGCGCGGGCGTCCATGCGGTTACTTCCGCGCCTTCGGTGGCGAGTTGCTTTGCCGCATCCGCATCGCGCAATATGGCGTTGATTTCAGTATTAAGGCGCGTGACAATGGCCGCCGGTGTCTGCGCCGGCGCAACCAGGCCCCACCAAACCGTGAATTCATAACCGCGCGCGCCACCTTCGGAGAGTGTAGGCACGGCAGGCAGCAGCGGCGAGCGCGTGGCGCCGCCCACGCCCAGCGCCCGCAGTTTTCCGGTGCGCACAAACGGCAGGCCGAGCGGCATGGTCGAAAACATCAATGGCACTTCCCCCGCCAGCACCGCAAATGACGAGGCACCGCCGCCCTTGTACGCCACGTGCCCGAGATCGATACCGGCGTGACGCTTGAACAACTCGCCGCCGAAGTGATGCATGCCTGCAATGCCAGTTGAGGCATAGTTGATCTTGCCGGGGCTTGCCTTCGCCAGTGTAATCAGCTCCGGCAGCGTTTTCGCGGGCAGGCTCGGATTGGCCAACAGCATGTTAGGGCCGCGCCCGAACATCGCCACGGGCGCGAACGAGCCGAGCGTATCGTAAGGAACCTTGCGGATCACTTCATTCATGGTGTGTGAGGTTGATGCGAACAGCAGCGTGTAACCATCAGGCGCCGCACGAGCGACAATCTCCGTGCCGATCACGCCCGAAGCGCCGCCACGATAGTCGTAGACGATCTGCTGACCAAATTTGGCGGTGAGACGCACGCCGATGAAGCGCGCAATGAGATCGTTGCTGCCGCCGGGCGGAAAGGCGATGACCATGCGGATAGGGCGGTTGGGATAGGCACCCGCATTTGTTGAGGCTACAGTCTGTGCTCCTACACTTGCTGCAAAAAACACGGTGCAAGCTGCTGCCGCGCGCGCAATCATCCATGCCGTACGTTGTTTGATCACTACACTGTCACGCTGATTTTTCAAAACCATACAGCGCCTCGGGATTTTGCACCAGGATGCGATTGAGCACCGCCTGATCCGGCGCCCAATCGGATAGCAGATCAAACAGCAGCGAATCATCCGGCTTGCCGTCTGTCGCGCTCGGATGCGGCCAGTCGCTGCCCCACACCAGACGCTCGGGCGCTGCCTTGACGAAAGCCTGCGCGATTTGCGTGGCATCCGCATAGGTGGGCGGGCCAACCTTCGTGTTGAAATACGCGCCCGCCAGTTTTACCCACGCGCGCCCCTGATCCAGCAGGCCGCGCACAATGCGATGCGATTCATCGTTGATACCTGCCGGTAAATACGGATGACCCAGATGATCAATCACAATCGGCACCGGCAACCGACGCAGAGGAGCGGCGAGTTCAACGATTTGATCCGCTTCGATATTGAACTGGATGTGCCAGCCGAACCCGGCCACGCGTTTTGCCAGCGGCTCGATCATCTCCGGCTGCACTGCGCGCGTTTTCGGGTCGCCAAGGCTGAAGCGGATGCCGCGCACACCGGCATCGTTAAAGCGATTTAACTCGGCATCGCTGATGCTCGGATGCACTACCGCTACGCCACGCGCGTTTTTGCCGAGTTGTTTGAGAGCGTCGAGCGTCACAGCGTTATCGGTGCCGTAGTGACGCGGTTGCACCGCCACGTTACGCGTAGTGCCGATGCATTTTTGCAGTAAGCGGTAATCCGCGACCGTGCTGTTGGGCGGCACCGGCCGTGCGGGCTGCGGCAACGCGCGCGGGATCGTAAATGCGGTGGTGGCTGTCGCAAGCTTTGGCCGGCGCTTTGAGTTTGGGCGGGGCGGTGCCGCTGGTGTTGGGGACTAAGGTGATTTGCTGATCTGCCATAAATACATAAATAAAAACAATAACTTACACTATTTAATGATTCAGGGAAATCACATCTCTGGCTAATGACGATACGCGCTACTTTTTGAGGAGTGCGGGAGCTTGCTGCTTCGCTGCAAGTGTTCACTAGTCCCGCTCTACGTGGTTTGCTTGATCCTGTCAACTCTTTTAGCCTGTTCCAACGGGGTATGAGTCTGAATGCGGCCGCCGGTGCGAAGATGCTGGAATTCTGCCGGTTTGAAATTGCTGACAGGTTTTGCAGGATTCGTTATTCGTGAAATCAGTAGGGCGGAGAACTGAGCGGGCGCTTCAGATCTCGATCTGGTCTTTTGATCGGTAGCTTTTACCCTCGATGCGCACGGTCTCTGCGTGGTGCAGCAGCCGGCAAGGCCGAGGTGAGGACGGCGTCGTTGTTGAAGATGCTGGCCCACTGCTTGTAGACGCGATTAGGGGTGATCAACGTGGCACCGCGTTCGTAGCGATGACTGATGATCTGGAACAAGCAGTCGGCGCCGAACTTGTCGATCGGAAGGTAGCCGAGTTCGTCGATGCAGAGGACGTCAGGTTTGATGTATTGGTGCAACGCGCGTTTAATGCTGCCGCTGGCGTGTGCGACGCTCAACGTGTTGATGATTTCAATGGCACCGGTAAACAGGACAGACTTGCTGTAGTTAGTACGCGAGTATTAACGAAACTCTTCATTCGGGCTTGATTTGCGCTCCGCGAATAATCTTGCCCCACTTCTCGGTTTCGGATTTTACGTATGCGCCGAATTCCGCAGGTGTGTTGGCGCGCACCTGTACACTGAGTAACGCCAGACGACTCACTACCGCCGGGGCACGAATGGCAGCGTTCAGCGCTCTGTTAAGGCGATCGACAATCGGCGTGGGTGTGCCGGCTGGAACAAAATCGCCATTCCATTCGTAGGCTTCGTACCCGGGCAGCGTGTCCGACATCGGGGGAATATCCGGTAGCGCCGCCAAGCGGCCTCGCCCCGTGTGGGCGATGGCACGTACCGTGCCGGCTTTAACGTGATTGCTGGATGCCGCGGCGTTGCTGAAATAGAACTTGATATGGCCACCCACCACATCGACCAGTGCCGGTCCTCCCCCTTTGTAGGGCACGTGATTGAGTTGAATGCCCACGCTCACCTTAAACAACTCCATTGCCATGTGCTGAACGCTGCCGGTGCCGGACGATGCCCAGTTGAGGCCGTCTTTTGTTGCTTTGGCCAACGCAATCAGTTCAGCCAACGTGGTTGCCTTGACCGAGGGATGTATCACCAGAAGGTTCGGCACCGTCGCCGCCAGAAAAACCGGAGCAAAGTCCCGTGCCGGGTCATATGGCAGACTGGGGAGCATTGAAGGGTTGATCGAAAACCCGGTTGCATCGTGCAGAATCACATAGCCGTCGGGTGCAGACTTCGCCACCAAACCGGCGCCAATCGTTCCGGACCCGCCGCCACGGTTGTCGATGATGAGCTGATGGCCGAGGTCTTCGCTCACTTTCGCGAACAGCGTGCGGGAAATGGTATCGGCGCCGCCACCGGGCGGGAATGGCACCACCACGCGCACCTGCCGCTCGGGGTAGTCAGCCGCCCCCGAAGATACAACCACTGCCAAGTAAAACAATACGGCGAAAACCCCTCGCAGCACAGTCTGCGGGCAAAATAATTGTTTCATTTCAAGCCCCGTCTAAAATTCGCGTTTTAAACGCAGAGCACGGGATTGTATGTTATTGCGTAACCCATCATCTTGCTTGATGTGTAGAAGTTGCGACCCGATCTGACAGTTAGCCTTGCGTCAGACCCAGTTCAAGCCAGTTGGCGGCGCGATACACACCGCCATGGAAACGCCGCGGATCGACAAAGGTTTCCAGCAACAGCAAGGGATGGCCGAAGCGTGTCTGCCAATCGGCCACTACCCAGCGTTCGATCAGCGATAGCACACGTGACCCAACATTCGGGCGGTGCCTTTCAGGCAGGATCAGAAAGCGGCTGTTGTTGGCGATGAGCTTCAGACGCCCATACTGGGAGCGAAAGTCCCAGCCGATCCACCGATCACGCACGCCGCATTTCAGGGCCGCAGCCGATAGGCTCAATTGCGCCACCCAATGCTCGCGCCAGGTCGCGACATACCACGCCGTCTCGCCGATCTTCGGTAGCGCCCCAAGATAGTGATGGCGCGCCATCTGTTCTTGATAGCGGCCTTCTTCGCTACGTGCCACCGGGCGAACTTGGATCTTCGATAGTGCTTCGTTTGTGTATACCGCCGATTCCATTCCAGGGTTTATGCCGGAAAGGTTTGGGGATGTCCAGCATCGAGCGCTAACTCTTTGCTTTTGGTTAATATTATAGGGAGGACAAATCCACCCTGGGACAGCAGTGGTGTGGCCGGCGTCTGATACGTGATAAGTTTATGATCACCGCTGGTTCTTCGCTGATCGCAATGCGCTTTGTCTTCCCAAAGCACGCGCACTGCGCTTATTCATGTTGCATGCCTGCCATCACAAGCGCATCCACATTATGCGCATTGGATGACTACAGGCGTCGACCTCGACTATTGAATTGTGAGTTGCGCCGGGCAGGCAAGCCGGACCGCAATGCCCGGGACGAAAATGCCACGGAATCGGTACGTTACACTAGACGCGGCCGCACACAAGGGACCGGCAGTTCGTGAGCGCGGTGTATCCGCGCTGTCTGGCTCATTAGTTTCACGACTGGAGAAAAATTGAGAATATCCGGAAAGCACTTACTGATTGTGACAGTGAATGGGTTGCTGGTATTGCATGCCACACAGTCGCTTTCGCAAATCTATCCGTCGCAATCGGTGCGTTGGATTCTGGGGTTTCCTGCGGGTGGATCCAGCGACATTCGTACCAGGGCTATCGGGATGAAGCTCGGCGAAATATGGGGGCAATCTGTCCTGGTTGACAATCGGCCGGGGGCCAGTGGTGTGATCGCAAATACCGCAGTGGCGAAAGCGCGACCCGACGGATACACCATGCTCCTGATGTCGATTACTTTTGCCAATTTGATTGCGGCGGGCAAGAAAACGCCCTATGACCCATTCGGCGATCTGGAAGCAGTTGCGCAACTGGCTGCAGTGCCGAATGTACTGTCGGTGCATCCAAGCCTGCCAGTGAAATCCGCAAAGGAACTCATCACGGTGGCGAAATCGAGACCCGCCGAGATCAACTATGGCACAGGCGGCAGTTTGACGGGCCCGCATCTTGCCACGGAACTGTTCAAGCTCATGACGAAAACCGACATGGTGCACGTCTCATATAAAGGGACACCACCAGCCGTCATCGATCTGGTTGCAGGCCGCCTGCAAGTCATGATGGCTGTGACGCCCGTTGTAGCACCGCATTTGAAAGCCAATCGCCTGCGCCCGATCGCGGTATCCAGTACCAAGCGAATTGCCGAGCTTCCGGATGTGCCCGTGGTCGCAGATACCGTTCCAGGATACGAAGCGTTGAACTGGTACGGCGTCATGATGCCGAAAAACACCCCAAAAACCATTATCGGCAAGGTCAATGGTGATATCGGCAGGGTGCTGGCCATGCCTGAGGTTGTCCAGCGACTGGCTGACGCCAGCTTTCATGTAACGTTTAGTTCGCCTGAGGGCTTTTCCCAGTTTATTCGAAAAGAAGCTAACACCTGGACACGCGTCATTACCGAAGCGAAAATCCCGGTGGATTGAGGCTGCTCTGCGGCGCAAGCCCGCGTGGCGCTTGTCCAATCAGGCGCGTTAGCCGTTAAGCGTTCTCTTCAGAAGCCGCAATAGCCACCAGGCTAATTCAAGACGGAGGCGCGCCCCGGTGACTTATCCTTCGCCGGGTCCGCCATCCATCACGCCATCAGGCCTATTACAGCACTTTGGCATCAAGCATGGCCTTGAAATCCGGATCGAGTTTTGACAGATTTTCCGGGTCGTCCAAGCCAATCGCTATGTTCAATCGATTGCTGAAGTTGCGGTACGCCACCGAAGCAATGATGTCGAGAATATTTTCATCATTGAATCCGGCCTGCCGCAACTGCTCGATGTCCGTACGGCACAGCAGATGCGGTGCATCATTGATCTTTTCGGCAAACGCCAGCATGACTTTGTCCTGCTCGGTGAGCACGGACCCCTTGTAATCCTTGCCGATCTGCACCACGTCCTGCTTTTCCAGGCCGGAAATTTGACGGAGCAACGCTCCGTGATTCATCACTCATCCGGTGCAGCCGCCCGCCGTCGCACCAAAGAAATTCAGCAGTTCTTCGCGGTGCCTGCCCAGCGTTGTCGCGCCCCCTGTGGTCCCGTTGCGCAGCGTCTCCCGGCCCTTGAGTATTTCGGGACGAGTCGCCAGCACCCGGTGCAAGTTCGGCACCGAGCCGTTGCGGCTGCGGTATTGGTCGAACACCTCCTTGGCATAGCCCTGTGCCTCGTCATCGCTTACGGTTTTGAGCCACATCATCTTAAAAAAACTCCCGGTTAGGATAAAGGGAAATTTATCTACGTAAGTATTTGTTATAATTTATTTTTTAAATTTACAACAGGCCTTATCGTGGTGCCGTACGAATGTATTGGGTCGTATCATTCTCGCTCCCGCCCGGCTTGCCGCGATTCCAGCCCAGCGCCCGCGAATAACCGCCGAAAAACCCTGCGGCCTCGACCTCTGCTTCGCTGATGCCAGTGTGACCCTCCGCGCACGGCGCAACGTAAAGCGCATCCGTCGGGCAATAGATTTCACACATGAAACACGTCTGGCAATCCTCCTGCCGCGCGATGACGGGCGCCTGCTTGCGCACCGGGTCAAACACGTTTGCTGGGCACACCCTGACGCAAATGTCACACTCGATACAGCGGGACGTGGAGACGATTTCAATCATTAGGCTAGTATATCAAGCTGGCGCCGTGTCCGCGATGGCGCATCGTTTGACTTCAATGTGATCAAGGCCCGTTGCCTCAAACGCGCAGACGAATTGCGGATCTGTCGCGGGCAGATCAACCCGGCGCTGCATGCCGCGGCTTTCAGCACGCGCCAGTCCGCTGGCAAAGGCCCAGCGGCTGCTGGCTACAAGCGCCGCCGCTTCACGCGTTTTGACCGCATCCGCACCGCTACCCGACAGATGGTCGCGCACATCACACCACGCGCGGTCGAATTTCGCCAGCGATTTGCGCAAGGTGGTTTCGTTGCGATAAAAATTGTGATCGATCGGCAGGAACTCGTCGCGTACGATTTGAACAGCCTCGGCGGCACGCACGTCAGGGCGCGCAACTTTGGCCGGACGCAGCCCCACACGTCCCATCGCAACGACGTTACGCTCTGCCATGTTGCCGCCTTCGCGCGCGGCGTAGCGGGCCGCAGCAGTGCCAGCCCAGTTGCCAGAGGCGATGGCCCACGACGAATTCGGCCCGCCACCGCCGGTGATCGCGCCGGTCACGCGCTCGCGGCTCGCTACATCGCCGGCCGCATACAGCCCCGGCACGCCGGTCGAACAGTCGTCCGCCACCAGCTTGATTCCACCGACACCCCGCACGGTGCCTTCACAGCGCAACATCACCTCAAACTTTTGCGTAAACGGATCAATGCCGGCGCGGTCGTGGGGCAGAAAACAATTCGGCTGGCCTTGCCGCAGCCAACTGTTCAACTCTGGTATGCCTTTGTCGAAACGTCCCCACACCGGTCCTTGTAGCAGCGCCTTGGCCACCGGCGCGAAGCGCTCCTGGTTGGCAGTGTCGATCCGCGTGCCGTCCTCATGGTAATAGCTGGCCCATGCAAAGGGCACGCCCTTGCTCAGCGAAGTATTTTTCGGGGTGCAAGCGTACTGCGCGGAAAATTCCATGCCCGAGAGCGTCGCGCCAGCTTCCGCCGCCATCAAATAGCCATCACCGGTGAGCCCGGTCGCGCCGAGCATGCGCTCACCGAAGGCGCATCCCCCGCTGGCAAGCACCACCGCGCCAGCCCGCACGGACCACGACCGGTTACGCTGGCGGTCAACGCCAGCGGCGCCGGCGATCACCCCCGACTCGCTCAGCAATTCCAGCGCGGGGTGGTGGTCGAGAATAGCAACTCCCCCACGCAACACGCGTCGCCGCATGAAAGCCATATAGTCGGGACCGCGCAGATTGGTGAGGTAGGGTTTGCCCGAATCATCGTTGGGAAATTTGTAGCCCCACTCGGCGAGCGTATGCAAGCCTTGCCACGCACGATGCAACGTGCGATCAACCCAGCGCGGGATAGCCAAGCCACCGTTTAATTTCTGCCGACGTTCAATCGCGGCCTCGCGTCCGACCCCTGGCGGCACGAACCACGTTCCGGTATTCGACGGGGCGGTTGCTCCACTAGTGCCAAGATAACCCTTGTCCACAACAACAACCCTCGCGCCCTCGGACGTTGCAGCAAGCGCCGCCCATGAGGCAGCCGGTCCGCCTCCGATGACCAACACGTCGGCGACAAGGTCAAGCCGATCCGCACGCCGTTGCGCCTGCACCGATTGTCGAAGTGTCGTCATGTCTCACTTATTTGTTGTTGAACACCACGCTTTGCTCACAGCTGCACAAAATGCTTTACGCTAGCCAACATACGAACTAATTTAAAGACACATAATATCGATAATACTACGATGAAATCAGCATAGCACCCGCTCAAATAGGGGTCAATCGGCCGCTTGTTGCGTTTACCGGGGCGCTGCTTCTGGTGCCCAACTTCACGGCAGCGATACGCTCGGAGGGAATGGTGGCGTCTCGAGGCCCTCCCAGTAAATCGCGTATGCCCGCCGAATCAAAGGGGCCGACGTCGATTTTTCCAAGTGCCGTTCGAGCCGCTTTCTCGCCGACGACTGCTGCTCACCGCATTACAGCCGTTGGTGGCCTGGAACCTCAACGGCGGCTTCGGCCGATTATGTAGATGCCTCAATTATGTTGAGTTTCCAAAGAGGCAGTTCGACGAAACCTGTATGTAGAGCTCCACATAAGGCCGATCAACCGCCACAGCGTATTCGTTCATGAATGTCGGCTGTCGAGGGTGGCCCGGGCGCCTTGAGGGGGGCAGCTTCGTAGTCCGTATGCGGTCGATGGCGCGGCAGCACTCTCAGCCTCGCAGTTATCGACGACACGGGGTGCCCCGTTGGCCTGCCACTCGTCATTCCCAGTCCAATTGACTGAGAATGTCCGCCTGTTACTTACTCGGGTTATTGTTACACGTTCAATTCGCTACGCGTGGCGCAGGTATAACCTCATCGCGGCAGGAACGTCGTGGGAAATCTTATGCTTAAACTTTGGAAGATCATTTTTCTTCCCTCTAGAGTTTTCGTAAAAAATCGCGCATCATCTTCCAAAATTTAATCCTAGCTTATTGATTTTTATAAGTTCTATCTCCGGCCTGTCACGCCGGGGGTCGCGGGTTCGAGTCCCGTCCACTCCGCCAATAAAGCATTGCCTCCACCAAAGGCCCCCTTCAACGCATGTGGGTATTTTTTTGCGGCGGCGAGGGCAATGCTTTTACAACGCCCGTCGTGTGCAGATCCTTGATTTCCACGGGCGCGGTGGAACGTGCTAGGTCATCCCGTTTTGGACGACGGCGGCGCGTAACAGCGCTTCGGGAATGTCGTCGAATGATGCGTAACTCATCGATTCAAGCTGGTAGTAAAGCCCACGTTTCTGCAGAAGTTCGTGGTGGGTGCCCGTTTCCACGATGCAACCGCCCTGCAGCACGATGATGCGGTCGGCTTTGCGCACCGTCGCCAGCCTGTGCGCGATAACCACGCCGGTGCGCCCGCTCAAAAGCCGCTTCAACGCAATCTGAATCTGACGTTCCGTGTAGCTGTCAATGCTGGCAGTGGCCTCATCGAGGATCAGAATATCAGTGTTGGCAACGACAGCACGGGAAAAACTCAGCAGTTGCCGCTGGCCGTGCGACAGATTGCCGCCGCGCTGCTCGAGCCGGGTGTCGTAGCCGTGCGGCAACTGCATGATGAAGTCGTGAGCGCCGACGACCTTGGCGGCGTTGATCACATCCTCGCGCGTTGCACCTTCACTGCTGTACTTGATATTCTCGTAGATCGTGTCGGTAAAAAGGAACGGCTCCTGCAGCACCATGCCGACGTGTCGGCCGAGCGAGTGCTGAGTGACGTTGCGCACGTCATGTCCGCCGATCAGTACCTGGCCGCCCCAGACGTCGTAGAAGCGATGGATCAGCGAGGTGATGCTGGTCTTACCGGATCCGGTGGGCCCAACCAACGCAACGACTTCGCCAGGGCGTACCTTGAAGCTGATATTTCTGAGCACCGGCTGAGCGGGATAGTAACCGAACGTCACGTTGCGAAATTCGATTGAAGCGTCGAACTGCGCGAGTTCGATAGCGCCGCGTTTATCCTTGATATCGACCGCTACGTCGAGCACCTCGAAAATACGCTGTCCTGAAGCCATTGCCCTTTGCATCACGCTGTACTGAGCGGTCAGCGAGCGAATCGGATCAAAAAAACGCTGCACATAGAAAATAAATGCCACCATCACACCCAGCTCGAGCGTGCCATCCAGAACCATGGCGCCGCCTGCAAAAACGACTATGCCCATGGCAGCGCCGGTCAGCGTATCGACTATAGGCACCATGACTTGAGAGAATTTCGCCGCTCTGAGCGTGGCGTGCAGGTAGTCACGCGCTTTTTTCTCGAAGCGCACGAAGTTGACCTTTTCGCGCGTCATCTCCTGCACCGTGCGCACGCCATTGATGTTCTCCGCCAGCGCCCCGTTGACTATGGAACTGGCCTGACGGGCCCGCACAAACGCTCTTCGCGCTGCGGGCAGCCAGATCATCCGCACCAGCAACAGGATGACGAGCACCGACAGCGTCAGTGTGGCGAGCCTGACGTTCAGCCACAGCAATACCGTGACGATCCCGAGCAGCAGCAACATGTCGCCGAGCGAAGTCACGAGAGTGTCCAGAAATTCCTGCAGTGCTCCGACGTCGCCCTGCAGGCGCGACATCAGGCGCCCGACTTCGGTCTGGTCCATAAACGACATGGACAACCGTTGCAGGTGCGCATACATGGCGCGCCGCAGGTCGAACAAAATACGTTCCCCGGTCTTGCCGACGATGATTTCCTGTCCCAGACTGGCCACTGCATTGACCGATACAACCACGGCAAACGCCAGTGCGGTAAGCATCAGCACTCTTACATCCATAACGCCTGGAACCAGCGCGGTGTCGATAGCGGTTCGAATAACCAGCGGTATTAACAGCTGACTCGCCGTAAACAGCACGACGCAGCCAATGGCGAGCGTCAGCGGCCCGCGATAGGGACGCATGAACTCGATGAAACGGCGAATAATGTGGCCGTTGAAGGCTGTCCCGAATATCTTCTCGTCGATCTCATCCTTGAGGTTGATTGCGGCATCCAGGCCGGCAGTGCTGGATGACTTTGTGCGGGGAATGGACATCGGATTGCTGGTTCGGCTCAACTGGCGTAGATGCCGCCGCGTTGCGGCGGCGTGTCTACGGTCTGTGCATCATTTCCACCGCGCACCTGCAGGTCATAGAGGTCCTTGTAATGCCCACCGAGCGCGAGGAGTTGTGCATGGCTGCCGCGCTCGATAATTTTCCCGGATTGCAGGAACAGGATCTCATCGGCATGCATCAGAGAATTCAGTCGATGCGAGATGATGATCGTGGTGCGCTCCTGGCTGAGATCACGCAGCGCGGCGCGCAGCTTTTGTTCCGTGCCGGCGTCCACCGATGCCGTGGAATCGTCGAAGACGATCACAGCCGGACTCGGCAGGATGCTGCGGGCAATCGAAAGCCGCTGGCGTTGTCCGCCGGACAGATTGAGACCGCGCTCGCCAATCAGCGTCTCATAGCCCGAAGGCAGGCGTTGCACGTAATCATGCAGTTGGGCAAGCCCGGCCGCGTCGGCGATGCGTTCCTGCAGTGCGTCCGGTTCACCATAGGCGATATTGCTTTCGATGGGGGCCGAAAACAGGAAGGTGTCCTGTTGCATGACGCCCACACAGGTGCGCAGCGACTCCAGCGCCACGTCGCGTATGTCCTGACCATCGATCGTGATGCAGCCCGCAGTAACATCGTAGAAGCGTGGAATCAGATGGGCAATGGTGGATTTGCCGCTACCGGGCGGGCCGACGATACCCAGCGTCTTGCCCATCCCGACCTCAAAAGTAATGTCGTGCAGCGCGAGCGGCACACCGCTGCTCTGATCGTAGCTGAAGTCGACATGCTCGAATCTGAGAACACCCCGGGAGATGGCGAGTTCCTTGGCGCCGGGTTTGTCTATTATCGTCGGTTCCAGATCGATGATTTCAAAAACCCGCTTGCCCGAAATGGAACCGCGCGCAGTGGCATTGACGATCATGCCGATCTGGCGCACCGGCTGTTGCAATATGGCCATGAAGGCGAGGAACTCGGTCAGTACGCCCACGGTAAGCGTGCCGTGAATGACTTTGAGCCCGCCGATCCACAGCACCAGGCCCATCGCCAGGTAGTAGGAAAAGATCATCAGAGCGCCGTTTCTGTAGCGGATTTCCACGCGCTTCAGGGACATCGCAATAGCCTTGGCCGACACGGCGTCAAACTTGGCAAGCTCGACGGCCTGAGCAACAAAAGCGCGCACCACGCGGATACCGCCCAGGTTTTCTTCCATGATGCGCGTGAGTTCCGACAGGCATTCCTGCAGCTGACGCCAGGTCCGCCGCAACCACAGGCGTGATACGGCAGCGCGCCAGGCAACGATAGGAACAAAGCTCAATGCCAGCGCACCCAGCAGCGGATCACTGCGCAGCAGGTGATAGCCGCCGTAGCCGACCAGGATGACGAGCACAACGGTCCGGTACATGGCGTTTTCCAGAAAGCGGCGCACGCCCTCGACGTCGAGCATGCCGCGCGTCATGAGATCGCCCGAGTGAACGCGATCGTGATAGCTGAAGCTCATGCGCTGCAGCTTTTCGAAACAAGCCAACCGCAGTTCGTAGCCTAATCTGTGTCCAAGCGCCTCACCCAGGTAGTTCTGGAACATGGTGAATACGCCGCGCAGCAAGCCTGCACCCAGCAGTATCAATGCGGTGGTCCACAGCGCCGCTTTGGCGGACTCCCTTCCGGCGCCGCCATGCGCGAGCAATCCCTGCGCCTGGTCCACAGCGGCGCCCAGATACTGGGGAATCAGCAACTGGAAATTTGCCGCTGCCACCGCGCACATAATGCCAAGCGCCATGCTGATCCGGTAGCGTGTTGCCATGCGAAGGATACGCAGGATGACGTTCGCCGAGAGAAATGGTGCGTCCAATGAATCGGACTTTGGAGCGGAGGGATCGCTGGCTGCGTTTGGGTCTTGCTTTCCCGATGCGTTTTTCAAGCCTGCTCCCGTCTTGTGTTGCGAGTACTGCTGCGGTATTCAGTAACAGTATGCTTTTGCCGCTCAGGGATGGCGCGGTTGGCGCAGCGCCGCCCTGAATTTTTCGCGCGCGGCAGCACCGTGCATGTAGGCCCAATCCTGCGGATAGGTCTCGCCCGCTTCGATTTTGAGATCAATCAACACTGGGCCGCGCGCGCGCAGTATGCCGGGCAGCGCGGCCTCCAACGCATCCAGCTCTGAGAACTCATGCGCTTCCCGGTAGCCTGCCGCACGCGCAAGTCCGGCAAAGCTGACCCTGTCCCTGGCGGGAATCGGATGTCCGCCGTTGGCTTCGTAGGTGCCGTTCTCGCACACAAAGTGCAGCAGATTGTTCGGTGCGGCGTTTGCGATGGTCACCAGGCTGCCGAGATTCATCAGCAGGCTGCCGTCGCCGTCGAGCACGATCACCCGGCGCTCGGGGGCGCCTAACGCGAATCCCAGCGCCAGTGACGACGCCTGGCCCATCGCGCCGACCGCGGTGAAAGTCGGCGCTTCCGGCTTGATCGCCAGCCACTCGAAGGTCGCCTGGTACACCGGCACTACGAGTTCGTCGCGATGGTATTTCGCAATCAGCTTCAGACATTCGTCGCGTTTCATCATACGGGGCTCCTCCCGACCAACAGCACCAGCGGGGTGGAATTCGCATAGGCATGTTCGATCGCGGGCGCGATGCGCTGCTCGTCGCCGGCACTGTGCAGGAATTCATACGCGATACCCATCGCATCGAGGATCGGCGTGACGATACGCACGCCGTAGCTTTTCGACTGCGTCGGCGGCGCAGCGGATTCGTGGGAGAGCAGACCCACCATCATGACTATCGGCAGCTTATACTCGACGGCGATGCCGCGCAGCGCGTTTACCGAATCGAGCAAGCCGGTGTTCTGCATCAGCAGCAGCGCGCGCTTGTCGCAGAACGACAACGCAGCGCAAATCGACACGCCTTCGTCTTCCTTGCAGACTCGCACCAGCTTCAGGGCGGAGTCCGCTGCAACCCGGCGCAACACGCTTTCGCTGGTGACGCGGTCGGGCACCGAGACGACAAACTCGACGCCGCTGCGTTTGATAGCCTCGACGATGGCCGCACCCGCAATGGCCTCGATTACAGGGTGATTTTCTACTTGTGTCATTCGCTCAGATTCCGATTGCTGTTGTTTATTGCAGATAATACAGTGAGCGCCTTCCGCGCAGGATGGGTGCGCCCTTTAGCCACATCCTCAAGCCCTTGGCGGATGCCTTCGATGGCATCGGCCTGTGCAGCAGTATTCAGCAAACGCTGATAGGCGGCGGCATCCTGCACTACGGCAGCGGCCTTGCCGTTGACGGTGAGCACCAGTGGACGTTTTGTTTTTTTCAGGCGTTGCATGGCTCAATTTGTGGGTATTGATGAATCGCAACTCTCATCAGATAAATGGGCTAGCTCCAGCTATCTTGCGACTCTACGACTCAGTAAAAGTTATATAAGTAATTGATTATAAGAGAAAAATACAGAAAACCTCACGTGATCCCTAACGCCTTCATCGCAGCCGTCATCGGATCGGAGAAAAATACGGGGTCAACTCGCTCCACGATGTCGCCGGAGACCTCAAGGAAATTCCGTTTGTTCTCCAGCGGGATCAGCGCCTTTCGTGCGCCATTGTCCATGCTGACCTGAAGGGGCTCGGACAAGGATCGGAGCGGTTTGATGTTCCCCTGAATGCTCAAGTCTCCAAGTATGACAAGCCCCGCTTGGACGGACTGTTTCTTGAGCGCCGAGTAGATCGCCACGACCAACGCTATTCCGGCTTCACAAGGGACGCGATTGCTGAGCAGGTCGATGGCCTCAACGTGGAAATCCACCTTCATCTTCGGCATCTCCCAACCGGGGATGTAGAAGTGAATGCGGTCGAGAAACGCCATGTCCTCCCGGATCACGTCGGGCATAGGCATAAACAGGTGCGAGGACCGAACCATTACCTCGACTGGCTGGTTGGTGTTCCCGAACATGGTGTTGTTTCAGATAAAACATCACATAGGCAAACGATTCGATGGGAAAGTAGGCGGGCCCGATTCTCTTTTGAACGGCCCCCTGAAGCACACCGAAGTCCCTGAGAGCCGAAAGCAGACCCTGTGAAATGCGAGTGATTGTGGGTTCAGACCAATGTCCCGTCGTCTTTCCTTCCTTCACCCACTTCGCCAAGGGCCGCTGCAAATCCTGAATAGCGATGTCCACCAACCCTTGCGCCTGCATTGGCACAAGAATCTCGGTGACAGCATCATGCAGTAGTTAATCCGCACGGGCCGAGTGGAAATACAGCAGACGGTCCAGATCGGCGGCAGGGAACTTTCCCCGTACCAGGGTAACGAGCGCCCTTGTTACTGATTTTTCAGCTAAGTAACGCTGCCGAAAGATGGCCAAGATGTCTTCGACGCGCGACCGGGATGCTTTGCCAAAGACGTTATCACGCTGCGCTCGGTTGATATTCTCAGTCACCGTGGCAGTGAGATCCCAATGGGAAAGCAACGTCTTGGTGTCTCCGATCAAAGCACCTGCTTTGATGATTTTGGATGCGTACGTAGTCAAAGGCCGAAGGCGATTGTTTTCGTAGTGTTTTTTGCCGACCGCCATGCCGATCTCTTGAATTGTTGCGATCAATGGCGACACGTGTTTTATTGTATTCACTTTTGACTCATGCTAATTCTTAATCAACGTCCGTTTCTGCCCGCGCTACCCACCTTTTACGGCCGCCAGCAGTGGGCCCAGCATCGCGGCGCCCAGCTTGCGGCTGCGCTCGCCGTTCCAACCCACGTCGGGATCCGGCAGATTGGCATTGTCTTTGAACGGTATCTCCAGCGTGAGGGACAGGCAGCCGTATGTGTGACCGACCCACTTCGATGCAAGTTTGAGCGCGTCCTCTTTGTACTTGCCGGCGGAGTAGCCATGCATGTCCTGGAAATCCGGGCTGGCACGCTTGAAATTACTGATGAACTCACTTTGCGCTGCGTCCTGTTCCGATGTGAAGCCCGGCAGCATCTCGCTGCCGGCGACGAACACATAAGGCAGACCCTCGTCGCCGTGCACGTCGATGAAAGCATCGACGCCGGTTTGCTGGATACGCTCGCGCACCCAGAAAACTTCGGGGCTGGTTTCCATGCTGGGACTTGCCCATTCCCGATTGAGATTCGTACCGGCGGCGTTGGTGCGCAGATTGCCGCGGACGCTGCCATCCGGGTTCATGTTCGGAACGAGGTGCAACACCGCGACTTCAAGCAGGCGGCGCGAAACCGGATCTGAACGATCAAGGAGGCGTTCGATCAAACCTTCGGCGAACCACTCGGCCATGGCTTCACCGGGATGTTGGCGGGCGATGATCCATATCGTTTTTTTCTTGTCTTCGTTATTTCCGATAGTGATCAAATCGATGTCCCGCCCCTCGACGGAAGCGCCGAGGCGCGCGACGCGCGCGAGCGGAGAGGCGCTCACACGGCCGATCAGCTCCTGGTGGCGTTCGAGCGAGTAGGGCTCGAAGTAGGCGTACCAGACAGCGTCGCGCTCCGGCGTATGCTCGACCGTCATCACGCTGCTGTCGTAGGTGGTCGGCACGCGAAACCAGTGCAAACGATCATAGGATGCCACCGCGCGGTAATCCTTCCACCCTTGAGGATAGGTGCAGGCGCCGGCATTCTCGAAGTGTATGTTGCACTTGAGTCCGCGCGCATCTGACAGCCGGAAGTGGAACCACTGCCGGATGTCGGCATGTGAATCTTTGCGGATGGCCAGCTTGAAATCTGCGGTGTGACCGGCAGTGGCGGCACAGATGACTTCGATTGCGCCGGAATCGAATTGGGACGAGATGGTGGGAGTCATGGGCGTTGCTTTGGTGAACAGTTAGTTTATGTCGCGAGTCTAGCTTGAATTTGCTCCGCGCTTGTCAGTGTCTGGAGCGGGCCGTTATGTGGTGACGCCAATCCGACCTAGCGGCATTCAATCCGGAGGTGGACACATGCCCTCGAAGGGGCCAAGATCAGCGTTAAACCTAAGGAGCTTCCATGCAGACCCTGCTACCCCTCGCCAACGAAGTGGCGCAACGCCTGTGTGCGCGCAAGGAAACTGTCGCCGTCGCAGAGTCGTCCACGGGCGGACTCATATCCGCTGCCCTCCTTGCGGTGCCCGGCGCATCAGCCTTTTTTGTTGGCGGCGCGGTCGCCTACACACGTGCATCGAAGGAGCGCTTCGTCAACATCACGCTTGACGACTACAAGCAGGCGCGGGCCGCGACCGAAAAACACGCCATCACCCTGGCGCAGCGCATCCGCGCGCAACTGGGAACCACATGGGGCATTGGAGAGACGGGTGCAGCCGGCCCCAGCGGGAACAGCTACGGCGACCCAGCCGGCCACACCTGCCTCGGCGTGGCGGGGCCGGGTCAACACGTGAAAACACTCAATACGGGCAGCACGGACCGTGTCGAAAACATGGAGCTGTTCGCAGCCGCCGCGCTTGAACTGTTGCGGGATGCCCTGGACGCCGACAAGCGCTGAGCGTGTACTGGGCGAATTGCTACACTCGCCACTCGCGACAAACCGGCGTCCGTAACGCGGCAGGCGGGCCGATGCGCCTCAGAATGGCGCTTCACCTTCAACAGGCACCGAAGGTGAATCACAGCACTACGACAGACCTACCACCTCGGCCAGGGCCTCGACCTGCTCAACATAGCGGCCCACGGGATTGACCAGGAGATGGTTCGCGCCGGCCGCGACCAGCGCTTCCAGTTGTTCGCGCACCTGCGCGGGCGTTCCGTGGATGTCCCCTGCATCGGCCCCGCCGGGCCTGTGATAGACGATGGAGAACCAACGGTCGAGTTCGGCCTTGGCGATTTCTGGGCGCTCGGCCACCGATAGAAAAACTCGCTTCGAGATCGGAAAGGTCGCGGGATTGCGGCCGAGCTTCTCGAGCTCGGCATGAAGAATCTGCACGGATTTTCCGAAGGCGGCTGTGGTCGACCCTCCCGCGGCCATCCATCCATCCCCGAGCTTAGCGGCGCGGCGGACCGCGTCGGGATGGTTGCCGCCGAGCCAGATCGGCGGATGCGGTTTCTGCACCGGCTTGATCACCATGCCAGCTCCCTGCAGATGATAGATGCTGCCCGCATAGTCGACCTTTGGCTGCGTCCACAGCGCCTTGATGATTTCCACGCCCTCGCGAAAGCGGCGCAGCCGATGCTCCGTCGGTATTTGGAACTCCGCGTAATGGTGCTCGCGCCCGAGCCCGAGGCCGAGGATTACCCGGCCGTTGCTCACGTAGTCGAGCGTCGCGAACTGGTTGGCCACATGGCTGGGGTTGTGCACAGGCAGCACCACCACCGCGACGCCGAGGCGAATCCGCGTGGTGACCGCGGCCGCGTAGGTCAGGATCAGCCCCGGGTCGAAGCTGAAGACGTGGTCCAGCGTGTTCTCGGTCACCCACAGGTCGCTGAACCCTAGCGCTTCAGCGCGCTCGGCGACCCGACGCACCGACGCCATGTCGATCGGCATGAGTGAACGATGCGGAAGCGACATGCCAACCGGAACACTGATTTTTAAGGCCATGATGTCTGACTCAGCAATTCGCCGAGGACAGGTATTTTGGGGCGTGCGCGACCGCTGCCGGCAGCGCCGGGACGGCAGGCAAAACAATAGAGTCCGCTATGCGCAACGCGTTTAGTACGCGTGGTGTCTTCATTGTGATCCTCACTGAGTGGCGTAGATTCTGACACAATGGCTTCAGTTAACAAGTGACAGGAGAAATCATATGGCCCAGTTTGACGTGTCGAAGGAATTCCGAGGCAGCACATTCCGCACCGACGAGGCGCGCACCGCGTGGACGGAAAAGTGGCAGGAAACCGCGCTGGAACCCGATCTGCCGATCATCGATCCGCATCACCATTTGTGGGAAAAAGACAACGGGCGCTATCTGATCAACGAATTGGCGAAGGATGTGTACTCGGGCCACAACGTCATCGCCACGGTATTCATCGAGTGCGGTTCGATGCATCGCGCCGATGGCCCGGCGGCGATGAAGCCGGTGGGCGAAGTGGAGTTTGTCAACGGCGCGGCGGCGATGAGCGCGAGCGGCCATTACGGCAAAGCCAAACTGTGCGCGGGCATTATCGGCCACGTCGATTTGACGCTCGGTGACGGCGCGCGAGCCGTGCTGGAAGCCGAGATCGCCGCAGGGAATGGGCGCTTTCGCGGCATTCGTCATGGCGTAACCTGGGATAGCGGCAATGCCGCGAAGTTCGGCCGCCGCCAGCCGCCGCGGCATCAGGTGCTCGATGCGAATTTTCGCAAGGGCTTTGCGCATCTGCAACCGCTGGGATTGTCGTTTGAATCGTGGCAGTTTCATCCGCAGCTTGATGACGCCGCGGATCTGCTCAAGGCCTTCCCGGAAACCAACGTGATTCTCAATCATACAGGCGGCGTACTCGGTATCGCGCCGCACGAAAACCGTGCCGAGGTGTTCAAGGTGTGGAAAAAGTCTATGCAGAATCTGGTTCAGTTCCCCAACCTGAGCGTCAAGCTCGGCGGCCTTGGCATGACCTACTGCGGCTGGGATTTTCATCTGCGCGATATGCCGCCGACGTCAGAGGAACTCGCCGCCGCATGGCGCCCTTACATCGAGACCTGCATTGAACTGTTTGGAGCGAAGCGCTGCATGATGGAAAGCAATTTCCCGGTGGATAAGGAGTCGACGGGTTACTGCGTGCTGTGGAATGCCCTGAAGCGCATCACCGCGAACTGCACACCGGGCGAGAAGCTGGCGCTGTATCGCGATACCGCGGCGCGGGTGTATCGGCTGGAGGTGTAAGTGCCATGCTACCCACGCCCACTTTTCATCACGTGCATCTGAATTCAGCAGACCCCGACGCTGCCATCGGGTTTTACACGCGGCAATTTGCGAGCACAGCCAAAACGACCTGGGGAGGCATGGCTGCGCTGCAAACGCCGAACAACGTGTTGTTGCTGTTCAACGAGGTAGACAAAGCGCCACCGCTTATGCCGCAAAGCGCGATCTGGCACTACGGCTGGCACGTCACCAACGTGCGTAAAAAACTGGCCGAGTACAAAACGCGGTCCGAGGTCAAACTGATGCCGCTCTACACCGAGGCGGAAGGCGGCGGCTATGTCTACGTCAATAGCGACTCCTGGCCGAATGTCGGCGATGTGCTCGGACTGACCAAGACGCAAATCGCCGAAGCCAAAGGGCAAGGCATCCAACCCAAAGGCGGCGGTGGTTTTGCCTACATGCAGGCGCCCGACGGCACGCTGGTGGAATACATAGGCGATCATCCCGCCGAGCGTTTTAACCACGTGCACATGTGGCAGGATGAACCGTTTTGCGCGCAGCTCTGGTATCAAAAACATCTGAATGCGCCGCCGATGCCGGGGCGCATGAGCCCGGAGCCCGTGACGGAAGCAAACTGCAAGGTGCCGCGCGGCGCGGATCGCACCTGGCCTTCGCTAAATCAGGAAGGCATGTTCCGCACGCCGCGCGCGGGTGTGATGTTCGGCGACGTGGCGGTGCAATGGTACGCGCCGCAGGGCAGTGCGCCGCTGGTGCCCACGCGCGGGCAACGCTACGATCATCTGGCGTTTGGTGTCGCGGACCTCGATGCGTGGATCAGCAAATTGAAAGGCGAGAGCGTGACGTTTCTCGACGGTCCGTACCAACTGGGCGATACGCGCGCGGTGATGATCGAAGGGCCGAGCCGCGAGGCGCTGGAGCTGGTTGAGGTGAAGTAGTTGCAAACAGGCTTAACGAGGAGTGAATGTCATGACAGGGAACGTCGCAATCATTACCGGGTCCGGTTCCGGCATCGGCGCTGCGAGTGCGGTGCTGCTTGCGCGCCACGGCTGGAACGTCGTCATCAACTACGCGAGCCGCGCCGACAGCGCGCAGGAAGTGGCGAAGGCATGCGAGGAACACGGCGGGCAGACCCTGCTGTGCAAGGCCAATGTCGCCGAGGACGCGGATTGCCGGCGCATGGCCGCGGAGGCCATGGCGCGGTGGGGACGTATCGACGCGCTGGTCAACTCGGCGGGCACCACGCGCTTTGCCGACCACGCCGACCTCGAAGCGCTGAGTGGCGACGATTTCCTTGAGGTCTACCGCGTCAACGTGGTGGGACCGTGGCAGATGGCGCGCGCCGTGGTGCCGCACATGAAAGCGGCAGGCCGGGGCGCGATCGTCAACATCTCCTCGGGCGCCGGCATTCGCGGCACCGGTAGTTCGGTGGCCTATGCAACCTCAAAGGCGGCGCTCAACGCGATGACCCTGTCGTTCGCGCGCAACCTCGGCCCGGAGATCCGCGCCAACGTGGTATGCCCGTCGATGGTGACCGGCCGCTGGCACCTCGAACACCTGGGCGAGGAAAAGTACGAGGCGCAGTTCACCAATGCTGCCAACGCCACGCCGCTCAAGCGCCGCATTAATCCCGAGGATGTTGCGTCCGCGGTGGTATGGCTTATCGAGGGCGCGGATGCCGTAACTGGTCAGGTGCTGGTGGTGGATGCGGGCGCCTCCCTCGGCGCGCCGGTGCGGAGAAAATAACAGAACACATCAAGTCAGATGACGCAGCTCATGGCCGCGCTGCACGGGTAATATCGCCGTGGTGCCATTCAGCGGAACGCATAGTTATGAATGGAACCTGTGCTAGCATCTCTCAATCACCATAGCCTACCCAGCGAGGACCAACTAATGGACAACGCAAATCAACCCGTCTTGGAGAACACTGCAGCCCAGTCCGACACGGCGATTATCGCGCAGTGGCTAGTGCAACTCGATGCAGCGCTGCAGAGCGGGAACCGGGCATCTGTCGAGACGCTGTTTGCGCACGACGGTCACTGGCGCGACCTGCTTGCGTTTACCTGGTCGATCACGCCGAGCCTGGGCGCCCAAGTCATTGCCGCATTGATGGTGACCAAGCAGGCAGCCACCAAGGCACGCGGGTTTGCCGTGGCGGAAGGACGCACACCACCGCGTCGCGTGCAGAGAGCCGGGATCGATGTCATCGAGGGCATCTTCCAGTTCGAGACGCAGGTCGGACGCGGCTACGGTGTGGTGAGGCTGCCGGTCAATGAGCCTTCAAAAGCGTTTCAGCTCATGACCAGCCTGCACGAGCTGAAAGGCTTTGAGGAAAACATCGGCAAGCGCTGTCCTACCGGCGAGGCCTTTTCGCGCAATTTCGGCGGCACCAATTGGAAGGAACAGCGCGACGCCATTCAGGCGTATACCGACCGCGAACCCGTGGTACTTATCGTCGGCGGCGGTCAGGCCGGACTGTCTCTCGCGGCCACTCTCGGGCGCATCGGCGTCGACACGCTCGTCATTGATAAATTCGAGCGCGTCGGCGACTGCTGGCGCCAGCGCTATCACTCACTGGCGCTGCACAACGACACCAAATTCAACCACCTGGCCTACATGCCCTTCCCGCCGTCGTGGCCAACCTATCTGCCCAAGGACATGGTGGCCGACTGGTTCGAGGCTTACGCGTGGGCGATGGAGATCAATTTCTGGACCAGCATGGAATTCGTGCGCGGGGTGTACGACGAGGCCGCCGGCAGGTGGAACGCCGTGGTTCGCCGTGGCGATGGCTCAGAGCGCACGCTGCATCCACGGCACCTGGTCTTCGCCAACGGGCTGGTGGGCTCGCCGCGTATTCCGGAGCTGCCCGGGCTGAAGAATTTCAAAGGCGATGCGATACACACTGCCGAGTTCACCAACGGCGCCAACTGGCGGGGCAAGAAGGCGCTGGTCGTCGGTACCGGGACCAGCGGCCACGATGTCGCGCAGGATCTGCACGCGAACGGGTGCGAAACCACCATTGTCCAGCGAGGGTCGACCATGGTCTTAAGCATCGATCCCTCGGCGAAGCTGGTCTACGGCGTATACAACGGAATCCCAATCGAAGATGGCGATCTGCTGGCCAGCACCAACACCAAGCCGATGGTGAAGAAAAACCTCCAGGGCCTCACCAAGCGCATGGGAGAATACGACAGAAAGACGATCGACGGTCTGATCGCCCGCGGGTTCAAGTTCGACGACGGCGAGGACGGCGCCGGCCACCAGTGGAAGGTCCGCACGCGCTATGGCGGCTACTACCTGGATGCCGGTTGCTCCCAGTTGATCATTGACGGCGATATTGGCCTGCTGCAATACGACCAGATCGAGCGCTTCGTCGAAGGCGGCGCACTGCTCAAGGATGGATCGGTCAAGCCGGCGGATCTCATCGTCCTGGCGACGGGCTTCGTCCCGCAGGAAGTGGTGGTAGCGAAGCTCCTGGGGGAAGATGTCGCGAAGAAGGTTGGCCCGGTATGGGGCTTCGGCGCGGACGGCGAGATGAATAATATGTGGAAGCGCACGCCGCAACGGGGCCTGTGGTTTGCGGGCGGCGGCTTCAACAACTGCCGCACCTACTCGCGCTATGTGGCAATGCAGATCAAAGCGATAGAGGAAGGGCTTTTGCCGAAGTAATAAGCTCCTTCCATTCCTCAATCAGGGGCGTGATCACGCTGCGATACGGAGGCTAGATTGCCGTTTGAGGAAAACGGGGTTTAAATCGCCGATACCTGAAGAGGATACTGTATGCGCGAGGATGTTTTCGAATTTCCGGCTTTAGAACGGCTGGTCTACGGTAAACCGGCTGCGCTGGCACTTGCGGCCGAGGTCGAACGCATCGGTGCGAGCCGGGTGTTTCTCGTCGTCAGCGGCACCATGAATCGCACCACCGACGAGGTCGAGAAGGTGCGCACTGCGCTTGGCACTCGCTATGCGGGCACCTACGACAGCATCCCGCCCTTCACGCCGCGTTCGGCTGTGCTGGAAGCGGCGCAGCTCGCACGTTCCGCCGGCGCCGACCTGGTGGTGACCTTCGGCGGCGGCTCGGTGACCGAAGGAGGCAAGATGGTGCGGCTGTGTTTGCAGCACGACGTCACCGATGTGGACGGCTTCGACCGGTTTCGCGCCATCACCAAGCCCGACGGCACGCGCGTAACACCCCAGTACGAGGGGCCGCGCATCGGCCAGATCGCCATACCGACCACGCTTTCGGCGGGCGAGCTCACAACCGGCGGCGGCGCCACGGACGAGCGCGTCAAGCGCAAGTTCAGTCACGGGGGGAACCCGCAGATGATTCCGCGGACCATCATCTTCGATCCGGCGCCGACCGTGCATACGCCGCTGTGGGTGTGGCTTTCGACCGGCGTGCGCGCCATCGATCATGCGACCGAGGGCTTGTGCTCGCCACGATCCAATCCCATCAGCGACGGTATGTATCAGCACGCGCTGAAGCTGTTGGGGTCGTCGCTGTTAAAGACCAAGCGCGATCCCGCCGACCTGGATGCGCGGCTCGAGAGTTTTTACGGCATCTGGCTCGCCATTGCGGGGCGCCACGGCGGAGTGGAAATGGGCGCGAGCCACGCGATCGGTCACGCGCTCGGCGGCTCTTGCGGTGTGCCGCACGGCTACACTTCGTGCGTAATGCTGCCGCACGTGCTGCGCTACAACCGCAGCGCCAACGCCGCGCGCCAGCAACTGGTGGCCGAAGCGCTCGGGCATCCCGGCGAAGATGCGGCCGATGTGCTGGAAAACTTCATCGGCGCGCTTGGGCTGCCACGCCGCCTTGCGGAGGTAGGCATCGGCCCGGAACAGTTCTCGTCGATCGCAACCACCGCCATGCACGACAAGGCGCTGCACGCGAATCCGCTCAAGATCACTTCGCCCGAGCAGGTACTGAAGATACTGGAAGCGGCGGCCTGAGCGCCCGACAAGTGATGATCATTCGGTCGAGGGTGTAAGGAAGCGATTGTGCCCGGTCAAGATTTTGCAGCAAGGAGCACCATAAAATGAGCGATGAACTTCTACTTTCAGCAGATTCGCATGTCATAGAGGATCCGCAGTTGTGGAAAAAACGGCTGCCCGTTTCCTTTCAGGACAGGGCGCCGGTGTTCCCGGAACTCAAGGTAGGCGGCCAGTTCCAAGCACGCCCGGGCGGCCATGATCCCAAAGCAAGAGTTTTCGAAATGGCGGAGGACGGCGTCAGCGGGGAGATTCTTTATCCCAGCTTTTGCCTTGACCTTTATGGATTGACGGACGCTGCGTTGCAGGAGGCGTGTTTTCGCGTCTACAACGATTGGATTAGCGAATATTGTTCAGCCGCGCCGGATCGGCTGTTCGGGATAGGCAATCTATCGTGCTTTAATATTCTCAATGCTGTTAAAGAACTGGAGCGTTGCAAAACGGCTGGTCTGCGCGGTGCAATGGTGTGGCAGGTTCCCCCAGACGATTTGCCGTTTCATGGCGATCATTATGACCGTCTGTGGGCCGCGGCTCAGGAATTGGATATGCCGATCAGCTTGCATATCCTGACCGGCAAGCCGTATGCCTTTCCGCGCCAGGTTACGCCACGAATTGCCCATATCTATTTCCCATACGTAGTCAACGATAAACTGCTCTATGCTTCCAACGCACTGTCTGGACTTATCGCCGGCGGTGCGCTGGAACGATTTCCGGGCCTGAAGATTGTTCTCGTTGAAAACGAAATCAGTTGGCTGCCGTTTGTGATGTCCCAGTTTGACAAATACTGGTCTCGCGGTGGAATTCAATCCCAGATGAAATTGAATCCGGGCCAATACTTCGACAGACAGATTTACGCCACGTTCTTTAATGACCCTCCCTCAAGGATGATGGTGGGGCACTGGGGAACAAAGAACATCATGTGGTCGAACGACTACCCGCATCCCAACTCTACCTGGCCCAATTCACGCGAGATCATCGAACGCGACCTCGGCCATCTTCCAGGGGAGGCAAAGAAACGACTGCTAAGTCAAAACGTCCAGGAACTCTACAAGCTAAAAATATAGAGGATCGTATGTCCAGGAAAAATGAAATGTACCGGGCGCTGCTGGTAAAACCGGCGATCACCCTGGCGGGCAATATTTTTGACCCGCTATCGGCACGTATCGCCCAGATCGTCGGCTATGAGCTCCTGGTATTATCCGGCTCGGTCGGCAAGGCCTCCAATCTGGCCGCACCCGACATCGTCATCTCCACCCTGCCCGATGTGCAGGACCATATCCGGCGGGTGACTCGGAACACCGACATTCCGATCATGGTGGATGCCGAGGACGGATTCGGTAACGCGGTCAATGTCTGGCGCTGTGTGCGCGATCTGGAGGCTGCCGGCGTCTCAGCCATCGAGATCGAGGACAATGTGGTGCCTGGGCAGTTTGGCGTTCAGAACCCGGGCCTGAATCCTGTTGCGACTCAGGTCGGCAAGCTGAAGGCCGCGGTGGCCGCCCGCACTGATCCCACCACGGTGATCGTCGCTCGCACAGCCGCTTGGGGCATTGATCGCAAGCATGCTGTAGACCGTATTAAGGCGTATGCGACGACTGGCGCCGAGGCCTTTATGCTGACCGGCGTGAAGAGCAAAGCGGACATAGCAGCCACTCACAGTGCTGCTCCGAATATTCCCATCACAATTCTTGGCCCTCCGCCTGAGGTCAAGGACGACGCCAGGTTCTGCTCGGACAACAACCTTAAGATCATTATGTTGGGTAACCCTACCTACCTGGTGGCGGTGAAGTCGATCTATGACACGCTGAAATTCCTCAAGGAGGGCGGCGATGCCGCCCAGCTGAAGGCAAAGCAGGCCGATCCTGAGCTGACCCGCCAGATCATCCGCACCGACGAATTCGAGAAATGGCAGAAAGAGTACATGAAGTAGGGGAGCTGTCTGCGCGCGCGAAGATGAGGCTTTGGTCAGTGCCACTCGCCTGCGCGACATCGAGGCCGCTCAACGCACCGCGATGGCTTGCGGGAAGCGGACTTTTGGCGCGATCCTCGCGGCGGAGCACCTGATCATCGCGCCCGAAACGATGATTTACTTTGCGAATTGGATTACTGTACTCCGCAATAATTCGCGCAACTGAATGCCGCTGAGCGAAAATAGCCTAAGGAGAGCATAGTGGCCAGGATTCTCGTTTCGCTCATTGGCGAGTTCTATGATTGCGTTACCCCACTGTTCGACGGGACCATACGACCCGAAGGCATGGCGCTTGTCGTTACGCGCTCCCCTTCGCCCGAGGCAATGCGCAGGCAGCTGACGGGCTGGGAATTCGACATTTGTGAGATGGCCTTCGGCGCCTACCTGATCGCAAGGAGTCAAGGCGCCGACGTTACGGCGATCCCCGTATTTCCGCGGCGGGCGTTCTTCCACACCAATTTCGAGTGTCATGCGGAGAGTCGGATCGATGGCCCGCGCGACCTGGCCAACAAGCGCATAGGCGTCGCCGAGTACGTGCAATCCGCGACCCTGTGGGCCCGCGGAGTCCTCGAACAGGATTTTGGATTGGATCCCCGCAAGGCGCAGTGGTACGTCGAGCGCGCCGGTTCGGGCAGCACCGGCGAGGTGCTTGGGTTCAAGCCCCCTCACGGTATCTCCGTGCAGCAGACGCCCGGGGGTAAAAGTCTGCTCGCGATGCTGGCCGCAAGAGAACTCGACATGGCTTTGGTCGGTGGAAACCCTCAGGCGCGAGCGGACAATGCGCTGCGCCCCCTCTTCGGCGATGCCGTTGCCGAAGGCAGGCGTTTTTACGACACGCACGGCTATATTCCCGCGAACCACATGTATATGGTGCGTGGCAGTCTTGCGCGCGAGCACCCGGCGCTGGTCGCTAATCTTTATCGGGCGTTCCGTGAATCCAAGAACTTCGCTCAACAGTCGCTGCCTCGCGAACGACCGCCGGCCCTCCTGTTCGGAAACGAACAGCTTGCGAGGACGTGCGCATCGTTGGTTGGCGATCCCTTTGCCTATGGCATCGGACTCAATCGAACGATGCTGAAAACCGTCGTTCGGTTGTGTCACGAGCAAGGGCTCATCCGCGACCAACCGCTGGTCGAGCAACTTTTCGTGCCCGCGACAGATTGATCAGCAAGGAGGAATCGATGTCAACGTATGAAGTTGTGTATCCGCTGGGACAGCGTGCGCCCCAGCGCAAGGCGCGGGCCGTGCGTCCGAACTCATTGGACGGGCTCACCATCGCAGAGCTCTCCAACCACAAGTTCGACAGCGAGTTCACGTTCGAAGTGATCGAGAAGGCGCTGCTCAAGCGCTTTCCGAACATCAAATTCGTGTCGCACCGGGAATTCGGCGATACCTACGGTGCGCGCGAATCGGAAGTCATCAAAGCATTGCCGCAGAGGCTCGAGGCGTTCGAATGCGATCTCGTGATCTCCGGCACAGCAGGGTGAGGGAGCTGCACGGCCGCGAGTTCGCGCGCCAGTATCGCAGCGGAAAATGCCGGCATTCCGACCGTCACCATCGCCATAGACGAAGGCTTCACCAAGTCGGCGCAGGCGATCGGCAAACAGGCCGGCGTCGACCTGCGCGTGGCGACCTACCCTGGCGTGATTTCGACGCACGACCGCCCGACGGTGGTGAAAAATATCGAAGAGGTGCTGGTTGACCAGATCGTGCGCCAGCTCACGGCGCAGGAAGCGCCGGCGCAAGCAGCAGCCGATAGCGTGGCGCCGGACGAGCGCGAGATTGTCTTCAAAGGCACTTTCGAGGAGGTCAACGAGCACTTTCAGCGCAACCAGTGGAGCGACGGACTGCCGATCGTTCCGCCCACGATAGAAAAAATCGAAGCGTTCCTCAGTCACACCGACCGCGCGCCCGGCGAGGTGCTCGGGACCATGCAACCGAGCCAGGCTGAAGCGACCCTCTGGAATGTCGCGGTCAACGGCGTGATGGCGGGGTGCCGTCCCGAATACATGCCGGTGCTGGTTGCCATCGTCGAAGTCATGTGCGATCCCGAGTACGGCATGAAGCACGGCGGCAGCACGCCAGGCTGGGAAGCGATGATCATATTGAACGGCCCGATTCGCGAGCAGCTCGGGTTCGACGACAAGCAGGGCGCGCAACGCCCGGGCAACCAGGCCAATACCAGCATCGGCCGCTTCTACCGGCTGTTCGCGAGGAACGTCCCGCGCTTTCTGCCGGGGACGACCGACATGGCGACATTCGGTCAGATGTTTCGCGCGGTCGTCGCCGAGAACGACCAGGCGTGTGTCGAAATGGGGTGGAAGCCGCTGCACGTCACCCGCGGCTTCAAGCCCGAAGACAGTGTCGTGACAATTACGTCGGTGAGGACCTCGAGCGACCCGTTCACCACCGCGGGAGAATCGGCAGCGCGTCACCTCGATCTGATCGTCGACTGGGTCAAGCGCATGATCGAGCCGTACCAGAGTTCGCGCGGCTACATCGAGTCGCACGTGCTGCTGCTGACGCCGGTGATCGCTGCGATACTCGCGAAAGCGGGCTACTCCAAGCGTGACGTTTCGGAACACCTCAAGCAGCACGCCACGGTGTCCGCGCGCTACTATGAATGGCACATGATGCTCGCCGATCACCATACGCCCGGGACCACGCTCGCGGGCCTGGTCGAGAAGGGCGAACTTCCCGCCGTATGGCGCCTCGCCGACGATCCCGAGCGTCTCGTCCCGCTGATGTTGCCGCAAACGCAGTGGCTGATCGTCGTCGCCGGCGACCCGCTGAGAAACCGCTCGTCGATCTACCGGCAGAACTTCAAGCAGGGCTACGCCACGAGCAAGAAAATCCAGTTGCCAAAGTGACCGGTAGTATTGGTTTTTATAAATTCCATGTCCGGCCTGTCACGCCGGGGGTCGCGGGTTCGAATCCCGTGCCCTCCGTTAATACATAATTGTTTTGTGTGGCGCTGTCATCCGGCTTGCTGCGCCGCCGCAAGCTCCGCCACCAGTGGCGCGTTCCGGTCGAGTATGCGAAGAATCTCGTCGCGACCTACATCCGGCACTTCGAACAGCACGCGATGGATGCCTGCCTCGTGATAGGGCGCGAGCTTCTCACGATCTGCCGGTGCTGCAAATACGGTGATCGGTAATGACGCCGGGTCGCGCCCCGCTATTCGCGCCGCTTCATTCAGGCGGGCCACGGCGTTTTTGGGTTCCCAGCCCTTGCGCGGCCGCGGGAACCAGCCATCTCCGAACTCGACCACGCGCTTGATCGTGTGATCGGATTCACCGCCGATCAGCACCGGCGGATGCGGGCGTTGGTGCGGCTTGGGATACATCCAAACCGGATCGAAGTTGACGAACTCGCCGTGAAACTGCGCTTCTTCCTGTGTCCACAGCGCCTTCATCGCGAGCACGCGCTCGCGCAGCAGCTTGAACCGTGTTTCATAGCGGGCGCCGTGATTTTCCATCTCGTCAACGTTCCATCCGCCACCGATGGCGAAGATGAACCGCCCCTTGGACAATTGATCGAGACTGGCAACCGACTTGGCCGTAGCAATCGGTTCGCGTTGCGGAATGAGGGCTATGCCTGTTCCGAGCTTCAGCTTGCGCGTCGCGGCCGCAGCAAATGACAGCGCGACGAACGGATCGTAGGTGTGTTTATATTTTTTCGGAAGTTCGCCGCCGGCGGGAAACGGCGTGCGGCGACTGGTAGGAATATGCGTGTGTTCGCATACGAAAAGCGCATCGTAGCCGCGTTCTTCAAGGGCTCGGGCGAGCTCCGAGATATCGATCCCGTAGTCGGTCGGAAAGTAATATACGCCGGCAAGCATTGCAGCACCTTCATTCGTTGGGGTGGATTTTCAGCAAAAGAGGAGGTTTGGTGAACATTTACGCGATTGACTGTTCGCCAGTCGAGGGATAGATTGCGGTTGAGTGTAAAGGGTATTTGAAATTCCTGTAATTTATTCAGAGTTAGGCCAGTCCGACCCGAAACAAACTTGACCCAAAGGAAACTCTATCATGGCACAGATCAGGCATATTGCGATTCAGACACAGGACGAAGTGGCAACCGCGCGTTTCTACATCGAGAACTTCGGTCTCAAGGAAGTGAGGAGACTGGATAGTGCACGCACAGCGGGTTACTTCCTTACCGACGGCCATATCAATCTCGCGATTCTGCGCTTCAAGAACGACGTGATCGCCGGCGCCGAGCGTGGCACAGGCTGGAGCGGTATTCATCACATCGGATTTCAGGTTGAGAGCCTGGAAGAGACCGCCGAAAAGCTGGCTGCATCCGGCGCAAAACCGCGGGATGACATCAATGTGGCGCTGGGACTGGGCGCGGGTGGCGCGCCGGCTGGGCACGGTAATGTCGAGGTTCGTTACAGCGGCCCTGACAATGTGACCTTCGACGTGTCGCAAACTGGCTGGGTCGGTACACCGACGAATAAGGCGCACAGCTAAACCCAGGGCGTCCTGAGGTTGGATCCAGGCTGCCCGTCGCGGCAGCCAAAAACAATCAATCCGGCGGCATCTGCTCGAGCAGGCGGCCGAAACCCGCTATGCGTTCACCACCGAGTTGGCGCGCCATCGCCCACAGCGACGCCTGCGTGGAGGTCACCACGGGTTTGTTGAATTCACGCTCCCAGGCGGCGATCGACGCCATCGTCGGGAAATTAGCGCCAGGCACCATAAAGGCGTCTATCTCCGGGCGGTCGATCCGGGCAAAGGCATCGCGCGCTTTTTCCGGGCCGAGGTTACCGATCACATACGAATCCGTGGCCGCGAATCCTTCCACAACCATTATTTCGAGCCCGTGTTTGCTGGCGAAATAACGCCGCGCGCGCTCGTTGACCTCCGCCGAATAGGGTGAGACGAGTCCGATGCGGCGCGCGCCGAGCGCGCGCAGCGAGCGACCCACCGCTTGAGCTGAAGTGATCGCCGGCACGCCGTTGGCGGCGGCGCTCATGCGCCGCGTCACGCTCTCGTCGTAACCCTCGGCAAATAGGCTCGCCGAGGTCTGCATCAAAATCACCATCTCGACCCTGGCGGTGCCCAGCAACTTCGATTGGTAGTCGATATCGTCGTCACGGCTGGGCGAGAATGGCTGTCCCGGCGTGCTCGTCAGCAGCCGCGCGTAGTGCGCCTGATAGCCTGACGGCAACCGCACCAGTTCGGTCTCTACGGTGGTGTTGGTGGATGGTATGAGAACGCCGAAATGACGGGTCATGCTGCGCCTTTCTGTTGGAGGATTAGCGTAAGTTAAGCGTGGCTGCTCGCGATAATATACCCTCCTGCTTTGAAAACAGGATATTTAACGGTAGTTTTTTACCCATCGGCGTGAGTCTCCACAGTACAGCACTAGGTGAGCAGGGGGCGTTAAGATATGCCAATTCGCAAGCCGCGAGATGGAAGGGGAGGGGCCTATGCAATATGATCTTTTGTTGACCGGCGGTGAAGTGATCGATTGTGCTGAAGGAAGTGGTGGAAGCGCAGGGCGCCGGGATTATTTTTGATTGTGCACACGGCCGCAGCCATTTCAACTTCCGTATGATCGAGAAAGCCCTGGATCAGGATTTCCTGCCGGATACGATTTCGACGGACCTCACCATGACCAGCGCAAGCCCTAAATCAATTCAGTGCCGCGCGCAGGCGTTTATATGCGGCGGCGCGTGAACCCAAGGCTTTCCTGGAACTGAGCGGCAGTCACAATGAGGGGTTTGTGTTTGCCCGCGAGGAATGGATTAAGGCGGTGCAGGCGTTTTTGCAACGGCATGCGGAGAGTGATGGTAAGTAATTGTTTTTACTCAGGCTGTATTTTTGCCGGTGTCGGAGTAAACTAGTACGCCTACACGGAGGCAATCGCAATGATCGACATAGCCACGCTAACCCCAAATGAGCGGCTGGAGCTTATCGAGCAGCTGTGGGATAGCCTGTTGCCCACGCCCGAGGCAGTTCCATTTCCTGATGCGCACCGCGAGGAACTCGACCGCCGCTTGGATGCGCTCGATCGCGAAGGCCCGACCGGAGTCTCCGCGGAGGAAGTGCTAAGCAGGCTTCGCAGCCGCCGCACGTGCACGTTAGGAATCTGGTGATGCTCCGAAAAACTCATCGTCTTGGACTGACTTTATTTGTCACAATTCTTGTTGCGAGCTGTGCGTCGACTACGCTTGAACGGAAGAATTTCCAGTCCTACACAGTCGGCAACACATCTACTGCAAGGACAGGAGACACGTTTCTCATCGACCAAAATGGATCTGTGGAAACCGTAAAGAGCTGGGTTGGAATCTTGAATTCGTCCGACGGCTGGAAAATCGAAGAACGTTACTCCCGTGACTTCGTCCGGAAAGAGCTCCTTTATTCAGGAAAGTCAGGGAGCACTATTGAAGTGAGTTATAGAGAGTTTCGTGGAGGTTTCGCAGCTCCAGCATTTTTTCAGAATTTGAAGTATGACTTGGCTGAGTCCAATGTAATTCAGTTCCAAAAATTTAGAATTGAAATAATTCAAGCGGACAATAAGCAAATCACATACAAGATCCTGAATGATTGATGCCATTCCTTAATATAGGTGGAACGGCCTGGCGAACACGGCCTTGCCAATCATGTCCATCCTGTTCGCCCGCCGTTCACGACGACGTTAGATTTGTGGTGCACGCATGAGTAGCGAAGACCCAGTCTCTGAGAGCGCGAAGGCCGTTCAGGAGGTCGCCAAAACAACGGGCAAGGCCATTGATGCCAGCCAGAAGTTCGGCGGTTTTATTTCGCGCTATGTCGCAGGGCTTATTGAGCAGGGCATGGGAATATTTGAAGACAAGCTCAAATACATGCGATGGGAACGTCAGGTCAGGCTAATGCAGCGTTCAGAGCAACTCCTACGGGAAGCCGGCTTGACTCGACCCACACGAGCAATTCCGCTTAACCTAGCCGTTCCGCTACTGGAAGCTGCGTCCCTCGAGGACGAAGATTACCTGCAAGACCTGTGGGCGCGCCTACTTGTGAATGCCGCAAACGGGGGCAGTCATGTAAGTTTGCAGCGGGCATATATCGCGGTCTTGGAACAACCCACGCCGTTACAAGCGGTCATTCTTCAGAAGATCTATTCACTACCCTACGATGAAACGCGCCACAACGGTGTTGAAGCAAGCAAATTGCCTGATGACGTTGCTATCTGGAAAGACTTTGGAAAACACGACAGCCTTCCAGAGCCACCAGAGGAAGTGAGGCTAGCTCTTGCGAATCTCGCGCGCCTCGATTGCATAGCCATTCAAAAGTCAGCAGGTGGGGGAGAAATGTTCAAGAGAGTAATCCCGACGCTTCTTGGAAGGAGCTTTGTCGAGGCTTGTACCCTTCAGGTCGCATGAACAAATCTAACTTTAGGTCGGGCGGACCCGAAAGTACTGCGCTCCGTTCTTCGTCCGTAACTGCAGTACGCCACACCTATGCAGTACAATTCATCCGGTGTAATTTTCGATTCGTCCAGTGCCCAAACAACTGCAATAAATAATGGTCAGGCATCGCCCTCAATTCGAAACCCGCTCTTAAGGAATTACACTATGGAGCTCAAAGGTTGTGCAGCAATCGTTACCGGTGGCAGCGGCGGATTAGGCCAGCGCATCTGTCGTGCGCTGGCGCCACGGCGCAGGTGGCGACCATCGCGGCGAATATCATCAGTTATCTGCGCGGAGAAATTTTCGATGCGCGAAATTTCCCGAATCCGCCGGTGCACAAGAGCGCTCGGCGTGCCTAGAGGATTTTGGTTGCACTCGGCCATAGAGGCAATCTGGAGTTCACAGATCGAAAGCGAGCAGCGAAATATATTGAACGGGCGTCTCTATTCAGCGTGAACGAAAATTCAAAAACTTCCCTCACCCGGCGCTTCGCGCCACCCTCTCCCGGAGGGCGAGGGTTTGTTCCCCTCTCCCTCCGGGAGAGGGGTGAGGGAAAGAAGTTGATACGTCACTCACTTTGAATAGAGACGATCCGGCTTCACAATTTTTTGCCGCGTGTCTTGAGCAAGGTAAGGGCGATTGCGCATTGATCAAGGACGACGAAAAACAAGCACATGTTCGGTGTGTTGGGGTTCGCAGGCTCACCCCAACCTACGAAAACTGCTGGCACATCGCAATTTCGGAATTGCAACGAAGCATCGTTGCCTAACTTAAACTCTCAAATCTGCGAGTAACCGGTTCCCTTGGCCGTGACGCCACGTCCTGTTGCAGGCCGTTCCAGTTGCGCATATTCGCTGAGCAGCTGCTGGCTGTAGGTGACGCGGCCGTTGATTTTTTCGGGTGGTTCGCTGGCCAGCAGCAGCGCCGCCTTTGCCATCAGCAGAGGCGGCTCGCCCTGGGGATCGTCGATAGCCTCCACCAGCTTGTGATACACCGTACCCGGTGTCGGCACCACTTGCGAAGGGGACACTGCGGTTACCGCGATATTGTACTCGGCGACTTCCTGCGCCAGTCCCTGGGTGAAGCGCTCCAGTGCGGCTTTGGTGGCGCCATACATGGTGCCGCCGTTCGCCGGGCGCGCGTCCTTGAAGGGTGTGCGGCCTGGCCCGATCGCCGAACCCGATGAAATATTGATGATGGCGCCGCGCCGCAGCCGGATCATACCGGGCAGCACCAGTTGCGACAGCATGAAGGGCGCATGCACATTGACTGCGAACGCCTTGACCCAGTGTTTGACGTTGTAATCCACAATGGGTTTGTAATAGGTGAGCGCGGCATCGTTTACTAGGATATCAGCCGTGCCAAATGCGTCGTGCGCAGCGGCTACCAGTTTTTGGCAGTCAGCCTCGTTGGATACGTCAACCGCGACCGCGATGGCCTGGCCTCCGGCGTCCGTGATTTTTCTGACGGTGCCCGCAAGCGACCCCGCCAGCATGCGATGATCACCTTCGTTCAGCGTTCGCGCCGCACACACTACCCTGGCGCCTTCGCGGGCGAACAGTTTGGCGATCTCCTCGCCGATACCCCGGCTCGCACCGGTGACTATCGCCACGCGGCCATCAAGTTTTCCCATGACATTCTCCTGGTTAAGTAAGCTGCGGAACAGCTTAACGCAGCCTTATTCACGCTGCAATCCGGAAGGGAATCCGGCTGCTTAATCAAGCCGCTGCGCCACATAGTCCGCGATCGCCAGCGAAGCGGTGAGTCCCGGTGACTCAATGCCGTAGAGCGCCACCAGCCCATGCACGCCATGCACACTGTGGTCGTGAAAGGTGAAGTCCTGCGCCGCTTCGCCCGGCCCGGTAATGCGTGGACGTATGCCGGTGTAGCCCGCTTGCAGGGTGCCGTCCTGCAGCCCCGGAAAATAATGCCGGATCGCTTTGTAGAACGACGCTTCGCGGCGTTCGTCGAAGCGGTAATCGACGCGGTCTATCCATTCAAAATCAGGGCCGAACTTGACGCGGCCGCCGAGGTCGATGGTGACATGCACGCCGAGCCAGTCGGGCCGCGCCACCGGATATATCAGGCGCTTGAAAGGTGACTTCGTGGTAAGCGTGTAGTAATGGCCGATGGCGTAGTAGGTGGGTGGAATGGTGGCGGCGGGTATGCCGGTGATGCTGCGCGCCACAGCGGGTGCATTAAGGCCTGCCGCGATAACGACCGAACGGCATTTCACCGTCATCGGTTCCACGCCACCAACTTCAAGCACGATGCCGTCGCTTTCAACGCGCCCGCTTAGCAGCGGACTGGATAACGCCAGCATCGCACCGCGATCCTCGGCTGCGCCCAGGTACGACAGCATCAGCCCGTGACTGTCGATAATGCCGGTAGACGGCGACAGAAACCCCGCCACGCACCGTGCCGCGGGTTCCAGGTGTGCGAGTTCGGCGGGATTGAGCATGCGCAGGTCGTCGACGCCGTTGGCTTCGGCCTGCGCATGGTATTTTTTGAGCCCCGCCAGTTCGCTGTCATCGCAAGCGACGATGAGCTTGCCGATGCGCTGGTGCTGCACACCGTGTTCGGCGCAATACCGGTACAGCGCGTGGCGGCCCGCCACACACAATTTCGCTTTGAGCGATCCGCCGGCATAATAAATACCCGCGTGTATGACTTCGGAGTTGCGTGCGCTGGTATGGGTGCCAAAGGCATCTTCTGCTTCGAGAATGACGACTTCGCGACCGTTCATCGCCAGTTTGCGTGCGATGGCGAGGCCAACCACGCCTGCGCCAATGACCGCGCAATCCAGGGTTTCCATGGGGCGTAAAAAGTTAAATTGAAGCGCGCGATTCTACCTTGTTAGTGGGTGTCCGGCGTACACTAGGCCTATGCAAGTCTGGGATTCACATTTCGCCGCGCGCTCGCCGATGTTTGCGCCGTTACGCTCCCTCGCTGAGGCCACGCCGGGTGCGTGCTGGCCGACGCCGCATGAATTGAGCAGGCTTGCCAACGCACGCGGCGTGCGTTCCGGCGGCGGCCACGCTCTGCGTTTCGATCTTCTGCCCGGCCTGCCGGCGCCCGGCGCCGCGGACTATGAACTGCGTATCCACAATGAAGGCGTGGTGCCGCTGCGGGGCGCGAATTGGCATGATTTATTCAATGCCCTGGTGTGGCTGGCGTTTCCGCGCACCAAGGCGGCGTTGAATCATGCGCACGCAGCCGAGCTTCGCGCGCACTGCGGCGGCGTGTCCAAGGTGCGCAGCGCACGGCGTGATGCGCTGACCCTGTTCGATGAGAGCGGCGTGCTGGTGCTCAGCAGCAGTGCAGCGGTGCTGGCGGGCCTGCGCGCGTTTGAGTGGCAGCGGGTGTTTTGGCAGGAACGAGAGGCGTTGATGGGCAGCACGCGGTTTGTGATTTTCGGTCACGCGCTGTATGAAAAAGCGTTGTCGCCCTATGTCGGCATGAGCGGCCATGCGCTGTTGCTGCACACGCCGTGCGCGTGTGCCGCGCTGGATGACGCCGCATTGCTGGTGCATGCCGACGGTTTGGCGGCGCAGGCCTTGCACACCGCAATCACGCAGCCGCGCGATCTGTCGCCATTGCCGGTGCTGGGCGTTCCCGGCTGGTACGAGACTAATAAAGAGGCAGTGTTCTACGCTAACACGGATTATTTCAGGCCGCGCCGCACGCGCGTGCTTTAGAATTTAAGCGCGCGGATTCAGCTGCGGGGCGTTTGCGCGCTCTGCTCAGGCGTGCGCGCCACAGCCGCTTCCGCTATGGTTACCTTGTTTTTGCCACTGGTTTTGCTGCTGTAGAGCGCATTGTCCGCGGCTTCAAAAACGCGCTCGTAGTCTTTACCGTGATCAGGATAAGTGGCGACTCCCATGCTGGCGGTGATGTTAATTTGTTTGCCGCCGAGCTGCAAGGGTGTCGTTGCAATGCGCTCACGAATGCGTTCGGCGGTCAGCCGCGCGCCTTCGACATTGGTGTCGGGCAGCAGCAGCACAAACTCATCACCGCCATAACGCGCGAGCAGGTCCGGTTTGCGCAGTTCAACCTGCACATGTGCTACCATTGCTTTCAGCATTTGGTCGCCGGCTTCGTGGCCGTAGCCGTCGTTGACGATTTTCAGACTGTCGGAATCCAGCATGATCACGCTGAAATTACGGCCATAACGCTGCGACAGTTTGACGGTGTGTTCGCTGATCGACATAAACGCGCGGCGGTTGTAGATGCCGGTGAGTTCGTCGGTCTCGGACAAGGTCTTGATTCTGGTCAGCGCATTGCGCATATCGGACGACATCATGGTGGTCACGTAACCCACCAGCGCCAGCGGTACGAAACGCGTCAGGAATTCCACACCAAATGTCTGAAATGCCGAGTCACCCTGTACGTAACCGAGCCAGCCGTAACAGGCGGCAATCACCACCATGGCTACCACGGTAGACAGACGTCCGAGCATCAACGAACTGGTGATGACCACCAGCAAATACAGATTTTGCAGCGGGCTGTTAAGGCGCCCGGTGTAAAACAGCACCCAGGTAATAAACGCGATCATCATCGCGGTCTCCAGCGCGAGTTTCCAGTAGGCCTCGCTCCGGTAGAAGTTGACGTAACGAAACAACAACACGAAGGCAGTGTAGAAAAACATCGCCATCGACAATGCGGTGTTGGCCATATTGTCAGGCGCGAGTATCAGCTGATAGAACAGCACAAGTATCAGCAGCAACCACTCGATTTCGGCGATGGTGCGCGAAAACCCTCTGAGTTCTTCGTGCGATAGCTCGGGATCGTAAACGAACTTACTGCGTATCCCTGTGGGCGTATGTAGCATCGGATCCGATGGTGTTTTTTCCAATTTGCGACAATTGTAAGGTAACTGTAAGATATCTTGTACAATACAATTTGCAGTGTAATCCACTATTTCACCCACGTTGCAAAGAATGAGGGCGCTCTAAACCGCGACCGCGTGGCAGGCTATTACGCGCGCATGATGGGGGTGAGTATATCAGAATAATTTCATAAAAAATATAATGAAAACAATGTGTTATTGTAATTTACCGCCACGCCCATATCAAACCCCTCCGACTGAGGATGGACGCGTTTTTACGGGGTAACCAGTGCGGTAGAATTGTCCGCTGACCAGAGGGGCGTACAAGATGCCTGTAGCTGTTATTGACAGACTCAAAGTTAATGCTGCATTGGCCGGTGGGCGGCTATTTGTGGATGCAGAAGGGGCGGGGGTTTTATAACCGTCACATCGAATTCGTGCGCGCCAACGGGCTGGCGGCAGCAGCGGCGCGCGGACCTGCCGCGAAAAACTTTTGGCTTGATCCCGAAGCAGGTCCCTGGGCTTCGCTGAACGCGGCCGATCCCGCGTTCAGCGCGGGCTACGTGAAGCACGATGTGGCAGCCTATCTCGACCTCTGCGCGCAAAGCCGCGATGCGCTCTACGGCGACACCATGCCGTCGGGCGCCAGCGGCGAGCAACTGCTGAATATTAAAATACCCGCGCTGATATTGCCCGGCGCCGACGCGTCGCACTCTACCTCGTCGGCGTGGGCGATGAAAGAACTGATGCCTAACGCGGAATTCTGGAACGTGTTGCCGCCGCATCAAAACGGCGCTAATGTGCTGGCGGCTATTCTGGATTTTGTAGGACGCAAACAGTAGCCTGGTTTGCAGCCGCAACTGAACACGGATGAACGCAGATTAACACCCCGCATGTCGTTCCTGAGCCGGCAGGACGCGGCAATGTGTATCCACTGCGGCTTAAACAAAAAAACCTCTATAAATCAATTAGTTGAATTTTCACTTCGGAGTGCGCTTACTATTGAACTCGCACGCGGCGCCCCCATCTAACGCAACGTACCCATAACCAATAACCCCGAGGAAAATTTTTATGAAACGCGTATTTTTGTTTTTGATGACCAACCTGGCGATTCTGGTTGTCATCAGTATCACGCTGCGTTTATTGGGCGTGGATCAGATTATGAATCAGTCCGGCGGCATTAATTTCAATGCCCTTTTGATCATGTCGATGGTGATGGGATTCGCCGGTTCGCTGATTTCGCTGTTTATCTCAAAATGGATGGCCAAACGCTCGGTGGGCGCGCAAGTCATCACCACGCCGTCGAATGCCACCGAGCAGTGGTTGTTTAACACCGTGAAGCGCCAGGCCGCTCAGGCCGGCATCGGCATGCCCGAAGTTGCGATTTACGATTCACCCGAAATCAACGCCTTTGCTACCGGATGGAATCGCAATAATGCGCTGGTGGCGGTGAGCACCGGTCTCATGAACAACATGACCTCAGACGAAGCCGAGGCTGTGCTCGCCCATGAAGTCAGCCACGTCGCCAACGGCGACATGATCACCCTGACCCTGATACAGGGTGTGGTCAACACCTTCGTGATTTTCTTCTCGCGCATCATCGGTTACTTTGTGGATCGGGTTATCCTCAAAAATGACCGCGGCGAAGGTATCGGATTTTTCGTGACCACCATGATCGCGCAACTGGTGCTCGGCGTCTTCGCCAGCATGATTGTGATGTGGTTCAGCCGCCATCGTGAGTTTCACGCCGATGCCGGCGGCGCCAGTATCGCCGGCAAGCGCAAGATGATCGCGGCGCTGGAGCGGCTCAAGCTGAACCACGAGGAAGCCGCGTTGCCCAAATCCGTGGCGGCATTCGGCATCTCTGGCGGCAGTGCGTTCAGCAGACTTTTCATGACGCATCCGCCACTGGACGAGCGTATCGAGGCGCTGCGCCGGGCGATTTGATCTGATTCAAGAGCCTACCGCAACACCGTATCTCCCACCGTGCCGCCCGGTGTCAGCGCGCCGCGAGCCACCACCACGCCTTTGGTGCCGAGTTCGGCGTTGATGTTACCGGACAGCGCGCCATCTTTGACATCCACCGTGCCTGACGCATTCACCGGCCCGGAATTTAGCTGTAACTGGCGGTAGCTGTAGCTGTTGCCATTGATTTGCACGGCGCCCGAAAGACTGTCAAATCGGGTTTTGCCGCCGCGCTGCCCGGCTGCGCGTGAGGATTGCAGCGCGCGCACGATATCCACGTTGTTGAGTTCGCCGCGGGCGATGGCGAACACCCCTTCCAGGCGCACCTCGTCGAACAGCGTTTTTATATTCGCGCCGCGCATCGTATAGTTGGCCGTGAGATTCAGGGCGCCGCTCGCGCTGAAGTTGCACGTGAACAAGGGCAGCAACTGATCCGTGCGGCCATTTTCAAGTTTCAGGTCACCCGTCACCTGTATCGTGCTGCCCCAGGTTACCTTGAATTTTCCGCTGAGCGATCCGCTGCCCACACGGCCCTTGATAGCGGTCACGGTGGCCCCGCTGCCATCAACTATCGCCGTCGCCTCGAGGTCGTCGAACTCAATCGCCGGACCGATAAAGGACTTCCAGCTGCTGGCACTTAGCACCACTTGCCAGGCGCTGTCTTTGGGTGTGATATCAAAGCGCGCTTTATCCACATCGATGGCGAGTTTGCTGACTTCGCCACGGCCGCCGAGCGCAGCGTCCACGTCAAACTTCGGAATTTCCAGGTCGCGTGCGGCGAGTTTCACCTCGCTGAATTTGATACGGCTGATGCGCAGCGCCGGCTCACCAGCCGGTGCGCGCAGCCATCCGGCTATCGCGCCCAGCGCATCGGCGTCCAGCGTGGCGCCTTTGACCAGGATGGTGTCAAAGTTTCTTGTGCCGCTGAGCAATCCCAGCGGCCCGAGCGAAACAAAAATCTTGTCCGCCTTGATCTCTTCGAGTTTGCCGACGCTGATACGTTCCAGTGTACGCTGTGGCGAAGGGAGTAATTCGTAGCGCATTTTGGAGATCGCGACCGGTTGGCCAAGGCGCTGCGCCAAAAAAGCTAGCACCGCGGGCGCGTAGCCCGATATTGGAATCAGCTGCAGCAGGCCCACCGCCACTACCACCGTTACCGCCGCGCCGGCGACGCCCACCCCCAGCCAGTTTGTCTTGCGCCCGGGTGCGCGCGGCGCTTCCGCCGCCTTGGCATCGGC
>CAMBCF010000026.1 GCA_945864585.1 Bordetella parapertussis
CCTCACGACGGATATGCATCTCGCCGCGCTGGCGGTAAGTCACGACGCCGTGCTCGTCTCGTGCGACACCGATTTCGCGCGATTCCGGGAGTTGCGTTGGGAAAATCCGCTGGTGTCGAGGGCTAGATGATTTTCTTGCGGATATAAGTCACTGCCACCTCGGCGGCGATCACCACGCCGAGTATCGCCAGCAGCATCAGCGCCACCCGATTCCACTGAAACAGATTCAGCGCCGAATCGATGGCCATGCCTATGCCGCCGGCCCCAACCAAGCCCAGCACCGCGGATTCACGCACGCTGATGTCCCAGCGGAACAGTGCAATGCCCCAGAACGCCGGCTCGACCTGCGGCCAGTAGCCCTTGATGAATACGCTGGCCCAGGGTGCGCCGCAGCTGCGCAAGGCTTCAATCGGTCCCGGCCGCACCTCCTCCAGAGCCTCGCTGAACAGCTTGCCGACAAACCCGATGGAACGAAAGGCTATGGCCGTGGTGCCGGCCAGCGCACCGGGACCGAAGATGGCCACGAACAGCAGCGCCCACACCAGTGAATTGACCGAGCGCGAGGACACCAGCAGCAGCTTGGCAAAATAATTGAGTCCGGCGTTGGCCGTCACATTGTTGGCTGCCAGCAGACCCAGTGGCAACGCCATGCCAATCGCGAGTATCGTGCCCAGTGTCGCAATATGCAGGGTTTCGATCAGCGCCTCATGCACACCCTTGGGGTAATATTGCCATTCGATCGGCCACATGCGCCGGAACAGATCAGCAACCTGCTCCGGCGCGTCATAGAGAAATTCGGGGATGATCTGCACCGTGCGCAGAGAAACCAGGCAGGCAAACACGATGCCGAAATAAAGCGCGTAGCGCGCCAGCCGTTGGCGCCGCGTGTAGCGCTGCCACTCCTGCCGCAAGCTGGTGCCGGGGGTGGCTATGGGTACGTTCACTGATAGAGCTTCTTGATCTGATTTTGCAGTATTTCACTGACCATGATGACCGCAATGATCGCCAGCAAAATAGTCAACAGAAAGTCAAAATCAAAACGCTGGAACGCCGCAAACATGGTGCCTCCGATGCCACCCGCGCCAACGATGCCGACCATGGTCGAATTGCGCAGATTGGAATCGACCTGGTAGGTGGCAAAGCCGACAAAGCGCGTCAGCACCTGCGGCAACACGCCATAGGCGATAACGCTGAAGAAAGGCGCGCCGGTCGCTCGGATGGCCTCGACCTGCTTGAGCGAAATCTCCTCAATCGCTTCGGCAAACAGCTTGCCGATGAATCCGACGGAGGCCACCGTCAGCGCCAGTATGCCTGCCAGCGCACCGAAACCCACGGCCTTGACGAAGATGATGGCAATAATGACCTGATGGAACGAGCGGCACAGCGCGATGCACAGGCGCACTGGCCAGCTCACCCAGGCGGGCATCAGATTGCGCGCCGCCAGCAGGCCTATGGGCAGCGACAGCATGATGCCCAGTGCTGAGGCGATGATCGCCATCTCGATGGATTCGTATAGCCCCTTGGCCAGCAGTTGCAGTTTGGGCGCAGCAGTATCAGGCGGGATCATGCGCCCGATGAAACGTATACCGTTTTCAATACCCAGGAGAAAACGCTCCCAGGTCACATCCAGTATGGAGGCCGCGTAGAACGAATAAGCGATCAAAGCCAGCCACGCGATCCGCACCGGCCAGTTGGGCAGGAAAGCCGGAGGATAAGTCTGCGCGGGCTGCATTGCGCTCATCTGCGTCGCACAAAAAGCAGCATTACCCGCCCCTGGTTCGTGACGGTGCGGGTGCTGGCGCGTTGTATTTTTTCGGCCGGATCACGGTGTCCTTACTCCTGCCAATTCTCGCCGCCATAAATCTGATTCAGATGATCGTCGGTCAACCCTTCGGGAGCGCCGTTGTAGACGATAGCGCCGCCGGCCATGCCTATCACATGACTGGCGAAACGTTTCGCCAATGGTACGTTGTGGATATTGACGATAACCGGGATATGCCGGGTTTCCGTAATGTTCACCAGCAATTCCATGATTTCCACCGAGGTCTTGGGATCTAGTGATGAGGTCGGCTCATCTGCCAGCAGAATATCGGGTTGCTGCATGACCGCCCGTGCAATGCCGACGCGCTGGCGCTGTCCGCCGGATAACGAATCGGCGCGCTGGTTAGCGAGTTGGGTCAGACCCACGGTGTCGAGCAGATCCCAGGCCATGGCGATGTCCCGCGGCGGGTAGCGGCGCAGAAAAGCCTGCCATGACCGTAGATAGCCCAACCGCCCCGACAGCACATTTTCCATCACGGTCAGCCGTTCGACCAGATTGAATTCCTGAAACACCATGCCTATGCGCCGGCGGTGCTCACGCAGCGCTCGGTGGGACAGCAGAAGCAAATCGGCGCCATGGAACAGTATTTCACCGGCAGTCGGCTCGACCAACCGGTTAATACAGCGGATCAACGTCGATTTTCCAGTGCCGGACGGGCCTATCACCGCGGTAATGCCGCGATCGGGGAAGGCAACGGAAATACCGCGCAGCACCGGAATGCCGCGGCGGTATTCCTTGGTCAGTCCGCGTACCTCGATGGTCGGCGGCGCAGTTGCGGCGGGTGGCGCGGTTGCGCCCATTATTTCTTCTTGGCTTCGGCGGCCTTTTTGCGTGCAGCTTCATCGCGCGCCGATTCCTTCTCGTAGGCCGCGCGATTAAACGGGGTGCCGGTACCGTCGGCAATCCTGCGCACCACCTCCCAGTCCTTCTGGTAAGTGATCGGGAAAAACCGGTCAGCACCACCAAAGGTCTTCTTCATGTCTTCCGGAAACCGATAATCATAGAAACACTTGGTCAAGGTCCTGACCAGATCCGGATGCAGGTCATGCGCATAGGCAAACGATGAAGTCGGGAATACCGGGCTCTTGTAGATAATGCGGAAATCGTCAGCTTTGACTTCTCCGCGCGTCGCCATCCGCGTAAATACGTCGGAGGCCACGGGTGCAGCGTCGTAGTCACCCGACTCAACGCCCTTGACGGATTGGCCATGGCCGCCGGAGAACAGTACTTTGTAATCCTTCTCCGGTGTCAGCCCTTCTGGCGGAAACAACACTTGCGGTGCAAGGTGTCCGGAATTGGACGATGGTGAGGTGTGTGCAACCTTCTTGCCGTTGAGATCGGTTAACTTCTGAAAAGGGCTGGTTCTCTTGACCAGCATCAGCAGGTTATAGCCCTGGAAATCCTTCTCGTAACCTTTGACGGCAAACGGCACCGCGCCCGCCAGATTGACTGCGAATCCGGTCGGGCCGGTGGAAAAACCGCCCACATGCAAGCGGCCTGCGCGCATCGCTTCAATCTGAGCGGCATTGGAATTCACAGCGTAATAGACGACGCGCTTGCCGGTGCATTTGCCCAGGTGATCCAGAAAAGGCTTGAACGCGTTTTCATAAACGGCGGGGTCTTCCACCGGCGTGTAGGTAAACACCAGCGTACTCGGATTTTTCAGGCGCTTGGTATCTTTGGGCGTATCCGCCACCAGATCTTTGTTCTCGTCACAATACAACGCATCAAGATCGCCGCGATGGGCACAATCGGTCTGCGCGTAGACCGCTGGTGCGGCAAAACCGAACGTCAGCATGGCGATGAAATAGGCGATGACACGCGCAACCGTGGGGCGCGCGTGTGGCAGCGTGGAAAAAAGCGTTGTGGGTGCGGTCATGAGATAAAGCCTCGCGAAAATAGTACAAAAATTCAAACCATCGCCGGTAGAGGGTGTGCGGCAAGCACTCTACTTAGCGCAGCATAGGTGGTCAAGAACAACATGGCTGCTTGAGTGGATGCCCAACCCAGTGGTTAGCGTGCGCACACTTTGATGCAAAATAAAATCAGATAACTAGTGTAGCCCTCTGTTTTTACTACACATTTTTTACGTGTTGTAATAGCGCATCAAGGGTGAAAAATATGTACCTTGCCCGTGCACGGCAGATTCGGTATCTTTGGCCCCCTGCTGACCGCTGGTCACGCACCCGCCAAGCGATAGCGCCTGGCGGCCTTCCCCGGAAAGCCGCCTGACGATTGAACTTAGCGGCAGCTACGGCTTACTGGCCATGGGAAATGGCCAGGCACCGGGCACGGCGACTGGTGTGGGCGCTGCGAGCGTTATAACTGTTGTAGCGGATATCGCTGCTGGTTGTTGCGCCGGGCGGCCTTGGGAAGCAGGTTTAGCTGTTTTTTTCTTTGCTGCTTTTCTTATAGCCGGCTTTTTAGCCGGCTTTTTTTTGCCTGCGGTTTTCCGTGCTGGCGTTTTTACAGTCTTTTTTGCCGGTGCCTTACGGGCGGCGGTTTTGCGAGCGGCTTTCGCCAGCGGCTTTCTCCGGCGCGCTGCGGTTTTGCCTGCTGCTTTTTTGCGGATGGGTTTTTTATTGCCCGCCTTTTTCGCTGCTTTTGCCATGCGATCCTCCGTCGTCTGCGTTGCGGTTTGTCGGCGCCGCACCCGTGAGCGCTAGTGCAATGGTGCGCCGTTCTGGCTTGCGAGGTTGCGGTAGAGCATATCCGCGTCCAGATGCACGCCGCCTTCCCATATCACGTCTTGAGAAAGGGGATCGACCACTACCTTGAAAAAGGCGTTTTCATCCACCTGTGCGCCGTACGCCGTGGTCGCCATCAAGTCACCCAGATAGACGCGGCCTTCGACGCCATCGTCAAATTTGAGCCACAGCATGTAGTCGCGTTCCGCGCGCAACTCGGTCACAGTGCGCTGCCCCGCCCGGCGGCTGCGGCTACGATAGCGCCAGTTCTTCAGACTATAGGCCACAATGTGCAGCGCCGTGTTGCGCAGCATGGGCGGTGTTCGGCAACAACACCCGCACCACGGCAGCGACGCCCCGCCGCACCCGGTGCGGCGCGTGTCGCCGCCAGTAGCCTGCGGTGAGGAAATTTAATCCCAGCTGAGTGCTCCACCCGTTTGATATTCAGTGACGCGGGTTTCGAAAAAGTTTTTCTCTTTTTTCAGATCGATCATCTCCGCCATCCACGGAAACGGGTTGGTGGCGCCCTCGAACATCGGGTCAAGACCGATTTGCTGCGCACGGCGGTTGGCGATGAAGCGCAGATACTCCTTGAACATCGCGGCATTCAGACCGAGCACGCCGCGCGGCATGGTGTCTTCGGCATAGCGGTATTCAAGCTCCACGCCCTGTTTGAACAGTTCGCGGATTTCTTCGCGGAATTCGGTGGTCCACAGATGCGGATTTTCCAGTTTGATGGTGTTGATGACGTCAATGCCGAAATTACAGTGCATCGATTCATCGCGCAGGATGTACTGATACTGCTCGGCGGCGCCGGTCATTTTATTCTGCCGGCCCAGAGCCAGAATCTGCGTAAAACCGACGTAGAAGAACAGCCCTTCCATCAGGCACGCGAACACGATCAGGCTCCTGAGCAGCGCCTGATCCGCCTGCGGAGTGCCGGTTTTGAACAAGGGATTGGTCAGCGTATCGATGAACGGGATCAGAAATTCGTCCTTGGCGCGGATCGACGCAATCTCATGATAGGCGTTGAATACCTCGCCCTCGTTCAGCCCCAGGCTCTCGACGATGTACTGATAGGCGTGCGTGTGTATTGCCTCTTCAAAGGCCTGACGCAGCAGGTACTGACGGCATTCCGGCGCCGTGATATGGCGATAGGTGCCGAGCACGATATTGTTCGCGGCCAGCGAATCTGCGGTGACAAAAAACCCCAGATTGCGCATCACCAGACGGCGCTCGTCGTCGGTCAGCCCATTGGGGTTTTTCCACAACTCAATGTCGCGGCTCATCTGGATTTCCTGCGGCATCCAGTGATTGGCGCACGCCGAAAGATATTTGTCCCATGCCCATTTGTATTTGAAGGGCACCAATTGGTTGACGTCGGTCTGGCCGTTGATGATGCGCTTGTCCGCGATATTGACACGGCGCAGCTGCGCCGCCTCTGCGAGCTTGGCCGCCGCTATGGGTTGAATAGGCTGCATCGGTTGGGTTTGCAGCTGCGGACGCACGCCATCCGGCACCGCCGGTTGCAGGCCCGGCGCAATGGCGTCTTCAAAGTGCAACATCATGAGTCTCCTTTATTCGCATTATTGGCATGCTTCGCACTCCGGATCGTTTATGGCGCAAAACTTCGCATCCGTCGCTGGCGTCTCGGCCACCCCGCCATCGGCGGTCACCGCGTTTAACTGCCCAGCGCGCCCGGTGGATTTTTCCGCCGAGGTAGCGCCCAGCGTACGCAGGTAGTAGGTGGTTTTCAAGCCGCGCAGCCACGCGAGCTTATACGTCTCGTCGAGCTTCTTGCCCGAAGCGCCCGCCATGTAGATATTCAGCGATTGCGACTGATCCACCCATTTTTGACGCCGCGCCGCGCACTCGACCAGCCACTGGGGCTCGATTTCGAACGCGGTGGCGTAAAGGCCGCGCACATCGGGCGGAATTCGGTCGATCTTCGCCAGCGAGCCGTCGAAATACTTAAGATCGGCGATCATCACCTCATCCCACAGATTGAGCTTCTTGAGATCACGCACCAGGAACTCGTTCACCACCGTGAATTCGCCCGACAGATTCGATTTCACGTAGAGATTCTGATAGGTCGGCTCTATGCACTGCGACAAGCCGGTGATGTTGGCGATGGTGGCGGTGGGCGCGATGGCAACGCAATTTGAGTTACGCATGCCCACTTGCTTGATGCGCTTGCGCAATTGCTCCCAGTCGAGCGTGGCCGAGGTGTCGTATTCCACATAGCCGCCGCGTTCATCGGCGAGCAGTTTCAAGGTGTCCTGCGGCAGTATGCCGCGCTCCCACAATGAACCTTTGAAGGTGGAGTACGGCCCGCGCTCCTCGGCAAGATCGACGGATGCCTGATAGGCGGTGTAGCACACCTGCTCCATCGAGCGGTCCGCAAATGCCACCGCCGCCTGCGACCCATACGGAATGCGCAGCAGGTGCAAGCAATCCTGAAAGCCCATGATGCCGAGCCCCACCGGTCGGTGCTTGAAGTTGGAGTTGCGCGCCTTATTGACCGAGTAAAAATTCAGATCGATCACGTTATCCAGCATGCGCATGGCGATCCCCACAGTGCGCTTTAACTTCTCCATGTCGAGCCGGCCGCTTGCCAGATCCAGATGCGCGGGCATATTCACCGAACCCAGGTTACACACGGCAATTTCATCGGGGCCGGTGTTGAGCGTGATTTCGGTGCACAGATTCGAGCTGTGAATGACGCCGACGTGTTGTTGCGGCGAGCGCAGGTTGCACGGATCCTTGAAGGTGATCCACGGATGCCCGGTCTCGAACAGCATGGTGAGCATTTTGCGCCACAGTTGCGCCGCGGGCAGCTTCTTGTAGAGTTTCATTTCGCCGCGCGCGCAACGGGCCTCATACTCGATATAGGCTTGCTCAAAGGCCTTGCCGTATTTCTCATGCAAATCCGTCACATCCGAAGGTGAAAACAAGGTCCACTCGCCGCCTTCCATCACCCGCTTCATGAACAGGTCGGGAATCCAGTTCGAGGTATTCATGTCATGCGTGCGGCGGCGGTCATCGCCGGTGTTTTTACGCAACTCAAGAAATTCTTCGATGTCGAGGTGCCAGGTCTCAAGATACGAGCACACCGCACCCTTGCGTTTGCCGCCCTGATTGACGGCCACCGCGGTGTCGTTCACCACCTTGAGGAACGGCACCACGCCCTGCGACTTGCCATTGGTGCCTTTGATGTACGCGCCCAGCGCGCGCACCGGCGTCCAGTCGTTGCCAATGCCGCCGGCGTACTTTTGCAGCATGGCGTTTTCTTTGATCGCCTCGTAGATGCCGTCGAGGTCGTCCGCCACAGTGGTGAGGTAGCAACTCGCCAATTGCGAGCGCCGCGTGCCGGAGTTGAACAGCGTCGGCGTGGAGCTCATGAAATCAAACGACGACAGCACGTTGTAGAACTCGATGGCGCGCGCCTCGCGCCGGCCTTCGGGCTCGTTCAGCGCGAGGCCCATCGCCACACGCATGTAGAAAATTTGCGGCAGTTCGATACGCTGACCCTGAATGTGCAGGAAATAACGATCGTACAAAATCTGCAGCCCGAGGTAGGTGAATTTCAGGTCGCGGCTGGCGTCCAGCGCCGCGCCCAGCGCTTTCAGGTCATAGGCGCCCAGACGCTCATCCAGCAACTCCGCGGCGACGCCTTTTTTGATGAACGCCGGCAGATAGTCGGCATACAGCGTTTTCATGTCGGACTGCGTGGCCTCCACGCCCAGCGTTTCCATGCGCAGCGTGTGCAGCAACAGGCGCGCGCTGACATAGGTGTAGCTCGGATCCTGTTCGATCAAAGCGCGCGCCGCCAGTATCAGCGAGCGGCGCACTTCTTCCATCGGCACGCCATCGTACAAATCGCGCTGCATGCCTTCCATGACCGCGGGCGCATTGACTTCACGGCCGAGGCCTTCGCACGCGCTGGTGACCAGTGCGCTGATGCGCGCGACATCGAGCGGGCGTGAAACGCCGTTCTCGGTAACGTTAATGCCCGGCTTAGCCTCGGCACCGGGCATAGCGGCGCTCGCGGCCTGCTGCGCCTCGCGCTGCCGTGCGCGCTCCTTGGCGCGCTCTTCGCGATACAGCACATACGAACGCGCCGTGTGATGCTCGCCCCCGCGCATCAGCGCGAGTTCGACTTGATCCTGGATGTCTTCGATATGCAGCGTGCCGCCCGACGGCTGACGGCGCATCAGTGCATGGACCACGTTCTCGGTAAGCTGCGCCACCTGTTCGCGCACGCGTGCCGAGGCGGCGCCGTGGCCACCGTTAACCGCTATAAACGCCTTGGTCATGGCAATGGCGATCTTGGGCGGTTCAAAGCCGACCACCGCGCCATTGCGCCGGATCACCTTGTATTGCGCATAGGCCGCCTCTCGTTCAAACGTAGCCTCCGTGACGGAAAAAGTCGAAACGGAAACAGGCTGTATGGTTGCGCTTGCCAGATTCACGGATAGCATGGGTGACCTCTTGATAGTTATAGGTTTTTTTTAGTAAAAACGCGTTCGATTGCACGCTCCTTCATACACCCGCTTGCTTTCGAAACACACCGCCCTCCCGGATTGTCACCACGTTGCGGCAATCACGACCCGTACTCGCAATGACCGCCCGCCCTTTGACGACTACTCCGCTACACCTGACCACTATATGTTGTGGTTCAAACCGGATCCACAACGAATTCTAGTGTCGAGGTTTTGAGAACGCAACTGGTTTTTACACTTTTCTGAAAAGCTCTTGAAAAACAGCAAGAACCAGCGCTAAGCATCGGATTCATTGCGTAAAAATTGTGCAACAAGCCGGCGATGAAAACGCTCCAAAACGGTGCGCCACCTACTTTTCACGAGAAAACCAAATAAAATCAAAACCATAGGCGCAGCGCACAACGGCGGGCTGCCGGCTACTATCATTAACCTATTGATTTTATGTTTTAATTTATCCTTGACCAGTCAAAAGACGGTCCTGGATCGGTTTTGCGCCCCGCTGCGATTTCGGCGTGACCCACAACACCGGTAATCGGGTAGTGCGCCCGCAAGGTGGTGATGAGCTCGCGCAAGCGCTCATACTGCGCGTCCTCAAACGCAATATCGTCGGCGCCCTCAAGCTCTATGCCCAGAGAAAAATCATTGCAGCGCTCGCGCACGCGCCAGTGCGAGACGCCGGCGTGCCAGGCGCGCATCGCGCACGGCACAAACTGAATCAGCTCACCGTCGCGCCGTATCAAAAAATGCGCCGACACCCGCAATGGCGCGATGGCCGCATAGTAAGGATGCGCATCGCCCTGCAGGCGATTAAGAAATAGATCGATGATGCCCGGCCCGCCAAACTCGCGCGGCGGCAGGCTGATGTTATGCACCACGATCAGCTCGATCAGCGCGCCGGCGGGCCGCGCATCGCAATTGGGCGAGGCCACGTAGCGCACGCCTTCGATGAGGCCCTCGTCGGTCAATCGCACCATGACTTGCGCACGTTACCGCTTCGCGTCGAGCTCGTCTTTGATGCCCAGACGCTCCATGCGATAGCGCAAAGCGCGAAAACTCACGCCGAGTACCCTGGCCGCCGCAGTACGGTTGTAGTGCGTCTTTTCGAGCGCATCCAGTATCGCCTGGCGTTCGATCTTTTCCAGGCGTTCTGGCAGCGGCAGCCCGGATACGTCGAGCAACGCCTCCCGCTTTGGCGAAAGCCGTAGTTCCTCCAGCTGAATCTCGTCGCCTCTGGTGAGCGCCAGAGCGCGCTCTAAAATGTTCTCCAATTCGCGCACGTTCCCTGGAAAATCGTAGGCCTCCAATGCCTTGATCGCCGCGAGTGATAGCCGTGGCGCAGCCACGCCCCGCGGCTCCACCTGCCGCTTCAGTATTGCGCCAGCCAACAATGCAATATCTTCACGCATCTCGCGCAATGCGGGCATGCGCAATTCTATGACGTTGAGACGGTAGTACAGGTCCTGCCGGAATAAGCCGTTTTCCACTTCATCGGACAGAGTGCGGTGGGTGGCGCTGATCAGGCGCACATCAACGTTTTCCTCGGCGGTAGAACCGACTTTGCGCACTTTTTTCTCCTGGATCGCGCGCAGCAGCTTAACCTGCATCGGCAGCGGCAAATCAGCCACCTCGTCAAGGAACAAGGTGCCTCCGCGCGCGGCCTGAAAAAATCCATCGCGGTCAGCGTCAGCACCGGTGAACGCCCCCTTCTTGTAGCCAAAAAACTCTGATTCCATCAGGTTTTCCGGTATCGCGCCGCAATTCACCGGCACAAACGGCGCCGCCTGGCGTGAACCCTTATCGTGTATCAGGCGCGCGGCCAGTTCCTTGCCGCTGCCCGATTCGCCCGAAACATGGATCGGCGCCTGGCTGCGCGCAAGCTTGTCGATCATGATTCGCGCCTGCAGCATCAAGGGTGAATGCCCCACCAGTAGCGGACCTTCGTTCACCGCAACGCCCTGCGGCTGGCGCGGCAGCGGCGGCAGATCCAGCGCCGATTGTATCAACGCGCGCAACTGCTCCAGCGATACCGGCTTGGCGAGGTAATCAAACGCGCCTGCCTTTAACGCCGCCACCGCGTTTTCCGTGCTGCCGTGTGCTGTGATCACCGCCACCGGCGTGTGCGGATGATGCTGTGCGACATACTCGAGCATAGTCAAGCCATCGCCATCCGGCAGGCGCATGTCGGTCAGGCACAGGTCATAGTGGTTGGCCGCGAGCAGCGCCAGCGCTTCTTCACGCGTGGCAGCGCCATGCGACTCGACCCCCATGCGTGTCAGCGTCATGCCGAGTAGTTCACGGATATCCGCCTCATCGTCCACCACCAGCACATGACTTTTTGCGTTCATTCACCCGCCCAGCACGTTAATGTGAATTGCGCGCCTGCGCTACGCGCCACATAGTCCAGAGTGGCGCCATTCGCTGCGCACATTTCCCGCGCAATATATAAACCAAGACCTGTCCCGCCCGCCGCATGGCTGACAAAGGGCTCGAACAACCCGCTGCGCACGGGCGGCGGCACGCCGGCGCCATCATCAATGACATCCAATTTTACAACACGGCCGCCGCGCACCCGGTGGGCATCGATCCGCACGCTGCCTGGCTGGCCGCGGCAATGGCGCAAGGCGTTACGGCACAGGTTCCACAGGATCTGGTTCAGATGCATTCTGTCGAACAGCACCTTCAGGCCGCTGTCGGTGCGCACCGAAAATACTGCAGGATCAACATTTTCGGTTTCGGTGATTTGCGCGACGAACTGGCGCACAAATTCATCCACGCCAAAGGTCTCCAGCAGCGCCGTTTGACCGCGATTCAGGCTCAACACATCATTTACCATGCGGTTCAGGCGCTGCGTATTGTCATGAATAATGCCCAACAGCCGCCGCATGCCGGGCGCGCTTTCAGGCTCTTCCTGCAGCAACTGCGCGGCGTGGCTGATCGACCCCAGCGGATTGCGGATTTCATGCGCTATGTTGGTGGTCAGGCGCCCAATCGCCGCCAGCTTCATTTGCTGCGCCTGTTCGCGCGCGCGCGTAAGGTCCTCGAGAAAGATCACCGTACCCGCTTCGGGGTGCGCGCCCACCGGCACAAAGCGCAGTCCATGACCTTCATCCATCGACGCCGCATAACCTTGTGACACGCCTGCAGTGCCGGCGTGCCAGCGCGCGAGATGCGCCGCCAGCCCCGGCGCATAGTCCGCGAGCGTCACATTTTTCCGCCCGCCGTATGCGCCGAGGAACGCCGCCGCCTGCGTATTCACCTGACGCACCACACCCTCGCCATCGACCACCACCACGCCGTCGGGCATGTCCTGTATCACCAGGCGGTTCACTTCGGACAGATTCGCCACGTCAATCTCGCCCTGCGCGGTGATTTCCTTATTCATTTGCGTCAAACGCGCCAGGGTGTGGCCCACCAGCGCGGTGGCGAAGTACCCCATCGAAAGAAATCCCACCTGAATAAACTGCGCCGCGCTCTCCTGAAAAACCAGCACCTCGTAAGCGTGTTCGAGCAGTACGGCAATACTCGCCAGCGCGGCATAAAACAGCGTCAGACGGCCGCGGCTGATCAGCCCCGCACCCGCCAACGTAGCGAGCAACAGCAGCCCTATGCCGCTGGTCACACCACGGCTGGCATAGATGAGTATGGTGAGAAAACCGATATCCGCCCCCACCTGGATGGCAATTTGCGTATTAAACCGCCAGCGCGTGCTGATCCCCGCTACGCAAAAAATCCCAAACAGCAAATAGGTGATGGTTACCCGTATGAACAAGCTGCGATCGTAAGCACCCAACTGCGATGAACTCTCGCTGAATATCACACCGCCGAGCAGCACCAGCGCAATAATGATCCGGTAGACATTGAAAAAATGCAGCGAGCGCCAGTGCGATTCGGAGTATCCGTCAACCACAGTGTCGCCGGGCGCGACTGGCGCCTGCCGCAATTGACTCTGCGCAAGCGCATTCATCCGCGTTCAGCTTCCGGGGTCATGACTGCGTTGATGATCCGCGCAGCAATAAATTTGTCCACGCACCGTAAGGCTTTCGCCGCGCGGCAGATGAATGCCGCATTGCGCGCAACGCACCATGTCCTGGTCTGGCGCGGACTTGTCTTTGCGCGCGGCAAGGTTCCTGCGGCGCAGACTCGAACGGATGATCCAGTAAACGATCAAAACACCCGCTAGTAACAATAGATATTTGCCCATGACGGCAGCGCCCTGCGAAAGAGACCGGGTAAGTCTGCCGTAATCCTTGGCAGCCGTCGAGTTCGACGCACCGTTTGGAACACGGCAGCCGCGCCGCAGGCCGCCGCCTGCCATGGTGGTGTGCCCAGAGCGCGAATTTTACGTTTTTTCGCGAACCGGCGGAAAACGCCGTCGCAGCCGCCCCGTAAACGGCACGAGGAAAAGAAAATATTGGTCGGGGTGAGAGGGTTCGAACCTCCGACTCCTGCGTCCCGAACGCAGTACTCTACCAGGCTGAGCTACACCCCGATTTGAAACTCTGGAACAACATCTCAGTAGGTCCGCGTTACCGCAAAGTCGGTTAATTGTAGCAGAAATTCGCGCTGCTGACTGAGGGCCAGCCCCTGCAACTCGCGACTGGCGAGGTACGCTTCCGCACGCGCGCATGCGCGCGCATAGTCCAGCGCGCCGGTTTCCCGTATCGCCTCCAGCACCGCCGGCAGCTCGTGCAGACCACCGGCTTCGATGGCGCGGCGCACCGCGTCCACTTGCGCCGGGGAACCGTGGCGCATCGCATGAATCAGCGGCAAAGTGGGCTTTCCTTCGGCCAGGTCATCGCCTACGTTTTTACCAATAAGCGCATGGTCGCCGCTGTAATCGAGCACGTCGTCAATCAACTGAAACGCCGTGCCCAGATGCGCTCCATAACGTGCCATAGCGTCCTCCGCCGCTTTGTCCGCCCCGCCCAGCAAGGCGCCGATGCGCGTTGCCGCCTCAAAAAGTTTTGCGGTCTTACAACGGATAACCTGAAAATAACCGGCCTCGTCGATGTCGGGATTGCGGCAACTCATCAGCTGCAAAACCTCGCCCTCGGCGATAATGTTGGTGGCCTCCGCCAATACTTCGAGAACGCGCTTATTGCCCGCCTCAACCATCATCTGAAAGGCGCGGGAGTAGACAAAATCGCCGACCAGCACGCTGGCGGCATTGCCAAACAATGCATTCGCTGTGGGACGGCCGCGGCGCAAGTTGGATTCATCCACCACGTCGTCGTGCAACAAGGTTGCGGTATGAATAAACTCAATCACCGCGGCGAGTTGATGGTGCAGCGTGCCCTGATAGCTGTGAGCGCCGGCTGACAGCACCACCAGCGCGGGCCGCAGTCGCTTGCCGCCACCGCCGATGATGTACTCCGCCACCTGCCCGATCAAGGCAACGCTGGAATTCAAACGGGAACGTATAATGCGATCTATCGCCTGCATATCCGCAGCAATAAACTCGCGGATGGCTTCTATGGACACTATCGGAGACCGCGAAAAATACTGATGATACCGTATCCGCACTGCAGATTGTCGGGCGGTCCGCAACGTTTGCCGCAGCTGGCATCCCAAACCTTATTACAATACAACTACTTGCGCACATGGCCCTCGAATTCAATGTCTTTGACATCGAGCGTGTTTTTTCGTAGACTACCCGGCTTTCCAAGTTGCTGGTGCGGTGCGGCAGGCGAGTGTGTAAGGGATTGAAAAAGTGCACTCAGTCTGCGCGCGCAACGGAGCCAAATCGGGGTTTATCATGTACGCAGTCATAAAAACAGGCGGCAAGCAGTATCGCGTTAGTGGCGGGCAAAAAGTCAAGGTAGAACAACTACTTGCAGACGTAGGCGCCGAGATTACGCTTGACCAGGTGCTGGCGATTGGCGAGGGCGAAGCGGTAAAACTGGGTAAGCCACTGGTGGCGGGCGCCACGGTTACCGCCAAGGTACTGGCGCATGGCCGCGGCGACAAAGTGCATATTTTCAAGCTGCGCCGCCGCAAGCACTATCGCAAGCAGCAAGGTCACCGTCAGAATTACACCGAGCTGGAAATTGTCGGAATTAACGGATAATCGGCAGGAACGAATATGGCACACAAAAAAGCAGGTGGCAGTTCACGTAACGGGCGCGATTCAGAGTCAAAGCGCTTGGGCGTCAAGGCATTCGGCGGCGAACTGATACCTGCGGGCAGCATCATCGTGCGCCAGCGTGGCACGCGCATGCACGCCGGTGACAACGTCGGCATGGGCCGCGATCACACGCTGTTCGCGAAAGTCACCGGTCGTGTTGATTTCGCAAAAAAAGGGCCGCAAAACCACATGTTTGTCAGCGTGCTCGCGGCCTGATCAAACTCACGCGCCGGCAACCAGCCCTGTCGCCGACAGGGCTTTTTTTTACTGCACGGAAAATGCGGCTGCGGTAAGCTGATACTGCCATCATGAAATTCATCGACGAATCCGTCATAGAGGTGCACGCCGGGAAAGGCGGCGATGGTGTTGCCAGCTTTCGACGCGAGAAATTCATGCCTTTTGGCGGCCCTGATGGCGGCGACGGCGGACGCGGCGGCAGCATCTGCGCCATTGCCGACCGCAACATCAACACCTTGATCGACTACCGATACGCGCGCATCCATCGCGCAAAAAACGGCACCAAAGGCCGTGGCGCGGATTGTTACGGGCGCGGCGCTGACGACATCGTTCTTCGCATGCCGGTGGGCACGATCATTACCGACGCCGAAACCGGCGAACAACTGGCCGACCTCAATCGCCATCAGCAGCGCGCGCTGATCGCCCAAGGCGGCAAAGGCGGCATCGGCAATCTGCATTTCAAATCCAGCACTAACCGCACACCGCGCCAGTTCACGCGCGGCGATCCGGGCGCAACCCGCACGCTGCGGCTTGAACTCAAGGTACTGGCGGATGTGGGCCTGCTCGGCATGCCCAACGCCGGTAAATCGACATTGATACGCGCGGTGTCAGCCGCCAAGCCGAAGGTTGCCGACTATCCGTTCACCACGCTGCATCCGAATCTGGGTGTGGTGCGCGCCAACATGAACCGCAGTTTTGTGATTGCCGATATTCCCGGATTGATCGAGGGCGCAGCCGAAGGCGCGGGCCTTGGTCACCAGTTCCTGCGCCACCTTGCGCGCACGCGGCTGCTGTTGCACCTGATCGATATTGCGCCCCCCGGCGAAGACGCCGATCCGGTAAAAGACGCCCGTGCCATCATCACGGAATTGCGCAAGTATGACGAAGCGCTCTACAAAAAACCACGCTGGCTGATCCTCAACAAAGCGGATTTGCTGGATGACGCTGCGCGCGACAAGCTCACCAAAAGCATCGTGCGGCGCCTGCGCTGGAAGGGCAGCGTATTTGTTATTTCGGCGATTTCCGGCGCCGGCTGCGCTGAATTGGTGCAGGCGATTATGGGATATCTCGACAGCCTGCCGCGCACGGCTGAATCCGCCCTCGCCGCTGAAGAAGCACTGACTGACACGGTCTGAATCGCCATGACCTCGCCGCTAAAACACGCCCGGCGTTTTGTGGTCAAGGTCGGTTCGAGCCTGGTCACCAATCAGGGCCAGGGTCTCGATCACGCCGCGCTCGCACGCTGGGCGGCGCAGATCGCGCAACTGCGAAAAATGAATCGTGAAGTGGTGCTGGTTTCCAGCGGCGCCATCGCCGAAGGCATGCAGCGGCTGGGCTGGAGCAAACGCCCGCACGCAGTCAATGAACTGCAAGCCGCCGCCGCGGTTGGGCAAATGGGTCTGGCGCAGGCATACGAGTCGTGCTTCCGGCAGCATGGCCTGCTCACCTCGCAGATTTTGCTCACGCATGACGATCTTTCCGACCGTAAACGTTATCTGAATGCGCGTTCGGCATTGCGCACCCTGCTCGCGCTGGGGGTAATTCCGGTGATCAACGAAAACGACACCGTCGCCACCGATGAAATCAGGGTCGGCGACAATGACACCCTGGGGGCGCTGGTCACCAACCTGATCGAAGCGGATGTGATGGTGATCCTCACCGATCAGGCCGGACTATTCAGCGCCGATCCGCGCCAGCATCCCGAGGCCACGCTGATTACCGAGGCTGACGCCAGCGACCCGGCACTGGAAAAAATGGCCGGTGGCGCGGGCAGTGCCATCGGTTTGGGCGGCATGCTGACCAAAATTACCGCCGCGCAGCGCGCAGCGCGCGGTGGCGCGCATACGCTGATCGCATCCGGGCGTGAACCCGATGTACTAGTACGGCTGGCCCAGGGCGAACGCATCGGCTCGTTGTTGCTGGCGAAATCGGCCACGCTCGCTGCGCGCAAGCAATGGCTGGCTGACCATTTGCAATTGCGTGGCCGGCTGATGCTGGATGCCGGCGCGGTCAAGGCTTTACTGTCCGGCGGCAAGAGCCTGTTGCCGATCGGGGTCTACGACCTGTCCGGCGAATTCGAGCGCGGCGAGGTGGTGAGCTGTCACGATGAATCCAACCGCGAAATTGCGCGCGGGCTCATCAATTACAGTGCAGCGGAAACGCGGCGCATCTTGCGCACACCGTCGAGTGAAATCGAGGCCAAACTCGGTTACGTTGGTGAAGCCGAACTCATACACCGCGACGATCTGGTGCTGGTGTAATCCGCGAGCCGCCAGCGCTCACGGCGAAATTAGTCCACGGAATGTTTGGCGCCGCTCTTCAGCGTCGCAATGATCTGCTTCACAGACGCCGTGTCCTTGCGGCTGGGTGTGGTGCAGAAGTAATCCCGAAACAACACGTAGTGATGCCCGTTTACGACGCGCGGCTCGATCTCACGCCAGCCGGCATTGCGTGCACGTGACCACTGCGCATTGGGGTGGCCAAACGCATAAACACGCAATTGCCGTGAATCACAGCGTAAACCCTCAAACGACACGTTGGTGGCGCCGCCGCTGGTTTTGATCACCACGGTGTAACGAACAACACCATCGTCGCCCACCGAAAGGGAGGCGGTATCAATAAAAAAACTGTTGGCGGTATTTGCGCCGATATCAAACTTGAGCCAGTTCTCGGGCTTGGGATACGGCGGCAATTTCATTTGCAGCTCTTCCCATGGTTTTTTTTCCTGCTCGAGCTCGTAGTCCCAATCTTTCCATTGGGCCGAGGCGCACAGCGCCATCAGCAGCCCGCAAACCAATGCCTGCCACTGAAACACCATCAGTCGAGGCGTAAAATTTCTCATAAAAACAATAGCTTACGATAAATCCTGCAGCAGCGTTGCATACACCGGCGGCGCCAGCGGATCGACCGACGCGCGATAGTTCGGATGATCCACACCCAGCGCCAGGGGCGCGCCGCTATGCAAAGCCTGCTTCATCGGGTGGTCAAATTCAAAACGCAGGAAGTGTACCGCGGAGGTTTTTTCAGCGGTCGAGCGCTGCAAATCTTCATCGGCGATCGCATACACCGGCGCACAACCGGCAACGCGTACCCACACCCGATCCTCGATACCGATGAGCCTGGCCAACATACGGCTGCGCTCCTCGACGTCCGGGTATTCGATCATCATCGTCGCCTTCCAGTTGCTGCCGCCGGGAATCATCGGATTGTAGGCTTCAAGTTCATCCTGGATGCCCGCTTCCTCGAAGATTTTTTCCACCCGCAACATTTCCTGAATCTGGTAACGCATGGTGAGCTCGTCTTCGAAAATCAGCGTGACGTTTTCACCCAGTGCTACTGTTCGCGTCAGCTTATGCTGGATAACTTGGGCCCGAAACTCGACGCGCGCTTTGGCGTATGCTTCAAGGGTCAGCAGCGTGTCGCGGGTAATTTTGGGCATTGGTTTTCGTTTTAAAGGCCGTAGGCAATACGCAATAACGTTAGCGGATGCTGCTTTTGCGCCTTGGCGTCGCTGTCACTTTCATTTATCCCCTGCTGAATGTGGCGCCCGGCAATCGCACAATCGGAGCTGATGTAATCCGGCTGCGCTTCAGCCATGAGCCTGAACACCGGGCGGCCGATCTTCATCGAATTTTCATAGTACTCGCTTTTTACCCCCCAGGTGCCATCGTGGCCCGCGCAGCGTTCCACCGTCGTGACCTGGGTGCCCGGAATCTTCTCCAGCAGCTCGCGCGTTTTTTGCCCGATGTTCTGCACGCGCAAATGACACGGGATGTGGTACGACACCTTGCCCAGCGGTTTCTTGAAATCGGTTTTCAGCAACCCGTCTTTCTGCCGCAGCACGAAATACTCGAAGGGGTCATACATCGCCCCGGCCACCGCTTTCACATCGGCGTCGTCGGGGAACATCAACGGCAGTTCCTGCTTGAACATCAATGCGCACGATGGCACTGCAGCCAGTATCGCATAACCTTCGCGCGCGAGTTTCGCCAGCACCGGAATGTTGATCGCCTTGTTACGTGCGACCGCCTCAAGATCGCCCAGTTCCAGCTTTGGCATGCCGCAGCAGACTTCTTTGTTCACCAGCATCGCGGGGATTTCATTGTGCGCCAGAATTTTCAGCAAATCGTGGCCGATGCCCGGCTCGTTGTAATTGATGTAACAGGTTGCATAGAGGGCAACTTTTCCCGGTGACTGTTTTCCATCCGCTACCGTAAACGTAGCGTCGGCACGCGCCGTGGCACGGAATTTTGCGCTGTCGTATTCGGGTAGTACGCGATCTTTGTGCACACCCAGCACGCTGTCCAAGAGACTGCGCGCCGCGCTGTTCTTGTTGGCTGCGTTGACCACCTGCACCACCACCGGAATCGATGCGAGCCGGCCCAGCGCATCGGTGCTCGACAGCAGTTTGTCGCGAAAACCCACCTCGCCTTTGCGAAACTTGATCGCCTTCGCACGCAGCATCAGATGCGGAAAATCGACGTTCCACTCATGCGGCGGCACGTACGGACATTTCGTCATGTAGCACATGTCGCAGAGGTAGCATTGATCGACAACCTTGCCGAAATCCGCTTTCGCCACGCCATCGACTTCCAATGTCGCGGCTGCGTCGATCAGATCGAACAACGTGGGAAACGCCGTGCACAAACTCAAGCAGCGGCGGCAGGTGTGGCAAATGTCGAACACCCGCTCAAGCTCCTTGTTGAGCGACGCTTCCTCGTAAAACGCCTGCGACTTCCAGTCGAGCGGATGACGGGTGGGCTTTTCCAGGCTGCCTTCTTTGACGCTGATGGCCATTTGTGCGTGAGGCGTGAGGCGTGAAGAGAAAAAACGAGGGGTGGCAAACGCCTCACCCCTCACGCTTCACGGGTTTCTAGTCGGTCAGTGCATCCAATGCTTTCTGGAAACGATTGGCGTGCGAGCGCTCGGCTTTGGCCAGAGTCTCGAACCAGTCAGCGATTTCGCCAAAGCCTTCGTCACGCGCGGCTTTCGCCATGCCCGGGTACATATCGGTGTACTCGTGCGTCTCACCGGCAACTGCGGCTTTCAGATTGTTGCGCGAGCTGCCGATGGGCAGATCGGTCACCGGATCACCAATCGCTTCCATGTGCTCCAGATGACCGTGCGCGTGGCCGGTTTCGCCCTCGGCTGTGGAACGGAACAGCGCGGCGACATCGTTCTGGCCTTCCACGTCGGCTTTCATTGCGAAGTAGAGGTAACGGCGGTTGGCTTGCGATTCGCCGGCGAAGGCGGCTTTTAGATTGCCGTGGGTTTTGGAGCCTTTGAGTTGCATAACAATCTCCTTTAAAAACGATTTTCAGAAAATTCTTCGGTCACATAACCGGATGAATGTGAAATAGTTGGTAGCAAAAAATTACAAGACAGCACCTGCTGCGAAACATGAGCCTAATGTAAAAGGCTGAGGGTTATTTGTCAAACTGGCGTTGCCCCATTGCCATGGCGTCAGCCGCGCTTCCCCAGTGCCTCGTGAGGTCCGCCCTCTGCGCCGGCATTGTGCGCGCGGCGCTGTGACAGTGCGTTTGACCGGCATTCCAAGAAACGCACCAACTCCGCCAGCGCCTTATGATAAACGTCACGCTTGAACTCGACCACGGCTTCGGTCGGCACCCAGTATTCGTTCCAGCGCCAGGCATCGAACTCGGGCTTTTCCGTGGCGCGTAAACACACGTCGTTATCGCGCCCCACCAGCCGCAGCAAAAACCAGATTTGTTTTTGTCCGCGATAATTGCCGCGCCACTCGCGGCGTATCCAGCGGTCAGGCACTTCATAGCGCAGCCATTCGCGCGTGCGGCCAAGTATTCTGACATGTTGCTCACGCAGCCCGATTTCTTCATGCAGTTCACGATACATGGCGGCCTCCGGCGATTCACCCGGATGGATGCCGCCCTGCGGAAACTGCCAGGAGTGCTCGCGCACCCGTTTACCCCAAAAAACCTCGTTCTTCGAATTGCAAAGAATGATGCCTACATTGGGGCGGTACCCATCGCGGTCTATCACGATCACGACCCCACATTGTCTTCAGTTGCGTTGATTCTTCCACAAATCGCAGGCAATGGAAAGCACGGGCAAAGGCTTATATCAGCAGGTGTTTTTCGTCGTGCCGGTTCATCTTGCGCAAACCCTCGACAAAGCGCAGGAACCCCAACCCGTAAGCCGGTTCCAGTGCGGTCGCACGCTGTTCAAGCGCCGTCCACTCCCGGTTGCCGGGCGTGCTGCGAAAGCCGAACACAATCACATTGCCGGGCTTCTCGGCGGGCAAACACAGCGTGCCTTCCGGGAACGCCTGCTCGATGCGTTTCAAAGTCTCATTAAACGCGCGATCGCCGCCCCACAAATTTACCACCAGCATGCCGCGTTTATTCAGACGCTCGCGACAATCCTGGTAAAACGCAACGCTCGCCAACGCCGCGACCAGCGACGCGCCGTCGTAGCCATCGACCATGATCAGATCGGCGCACACCTCGCGCCGCGCCACAAACTCCGCGCCATCCCCTAGTATCACCTCAAAACGCTGGTCATCCGGCGGCACGTCAAAATAGCGCCGCGCCACGGTTAACACGCGCTCGCTTACCTCAATCACCCGCACCCGGCTCCACGGCATGCGGTGATATACAAACTTCGCCACTGACCCGCCGCCGAGGCCGATCATCAGCACCGCTAGCGGCTTGTCGTTAAACAGCAGGAAGCCCATCATGCTGCGCGTGTAGGATAGTTCCAGTTCATTGGGCGCGGCGATGCGCATGGCGCTTTGCACGGTGTCGCTGCCGATATGCAGCGCGCGTACGCCGAATTTCTCGCTGATGTACACCGTCTCGGCGTCTTGCGCCGGTTTTCTGATGCGCCAACTACCCAGCATGTCCATGATTTTCTGATTTTCCCGGAATCTTTTCCACGTCCGGTAGAATACGTTTTTTTTCGTCACTTGGCAGCCATGCGCGTCTCGAAATTTTTTATCTCCACGCTGAAAGAAGCGCCGTCCGAGGCCGAAGTCATCAGCCACCAGCTGATGTTGCGCGCGGGCCTGATCAAACGACTCACCAGCGGCGTATACACCTGGATGCCGCTGGGCCTGCGCGTGCTGCGCAAAGTTGAAACCATTATTCGCGAAGAAATGAACCGCAGCGGCGCGATTGAACTGTTGATGCCCGCCGTGCAACCGGCAGAACTGTGGATCGAATCGCAGCGTTGGGAACAATATGGCCCTGAACTGCTGCGCATCAAAGACCGCCACAACCGCGATTTTTGTTTCGGCCCCACGCACGAGGAAGTCATCAGCGACATCGTGCGCCGCGAAGTCAAAAGCTATCGTCAGTTGCCGCTGAATTTCTACCAGATTCAGACCAAATTCCGCGACGAGATCCGCCCGCGTTTCGGCGTCATGCGCGGACGCGAGTTTGTGATGAAAGACGCGTATTCATTTCATGCGAGCTATGAGGATTTGCAGACCACCTACCGCGAAATGTATGACTGCTATACACGCATCTTCACACGCCTCGGGCTTAAATTTCGCGCAGTCGCGGCCGACCCTGGCGCCATCGGCGGCACCGGCTCACATGAGTTTCATGTACTCGCCGATTCCGGCGAAGACGCTATCGCCTACTGCCCGGATTCCGATTACGCCGCAAACGTTGAATTGGCCGAAGCCGTTGCACCGGCGACGCCGCGCCCAGCCGCCGGACAGCCGCTGACCAGGATCCACACGCCCGCTATAAAAACCATCGCGGCGTTGTGCGAATTCATCAACCTGCCGTCGCAAAAAACCGTGAAAGCCGTGGTTGTCGATGGCGCGGATGGCAACCCCGTGCTGCTGCTGCTGCGCGGCGATCATGAATTGAATCTCGTCAAAGCCGGAAAACTTTCGCAATTAAAACAACCGGTTACATTTGCATCGCCCGAAGCCATACAGAGCGCGTTCGGCGCTGACCCGGGTTCGCTGGGGCCTGTGGGTTGCACAGGGCTGGTCATCGCCGACCGCAGCGTCGCTGCAATGGCGGACTTTGTAATCGGGGCTAACCAGACCGATCACCATTACACCGGCGCCAACATCGCACGCGACTTTGCAGAACCGCTGGTCGCCGACCTGCGCAACGTCGTCAGCGGCGACGCCAGCCCCGATGGCAAAGGCAAACTGGCATTGTGTCGCGGCATCGAAGTCGGGCATATTTTCCAGCTGCGCACCAAGTATTCCAAAGCGCTTAACCTGGCCTTTCTCGACGAGGGCGGCAAGTCACAGATCATGGAAATGGGTTGCTACGGCATCGGCGCCACACGCGCGGTGGCCGCTGCGATTGAACAAAATCACGATGAACGTGGCGTTATTTTTCCGCCCAGCATCGCGCCGTTCGATATCGCTATCGTGCCCATCGGCATGAAAAAAAGCGTGCAGGTCAAACAGGCGGTGGAAAAACTGTATGCCGATTTAACCCAGGCCGGTCTTGAAGTATTGCTGGACGATCGTGACGAACGCCCCGGTGTAATGTTCGCGGAAATTGAATTGATCGGTATTCCGCAGCGCATAGTGGTGGGCGAGCGCGGCCTTAAAACGGGGCACGTGGAATACCAGCGCCGCACCGCTAAAGAGGCTACCGCCGTGGCTTGGAACGAAATAATAAGTCATGTAAAATCATATACATGCGAGACCTGATCCGGACAGTATGCTTAGTCATGTCACTGCTCGCCTGGAGCCAGGCGCGCAGCGGCAACCAACTCTACGAACCCATGTCCGACAGCGTGCGCGCCGCGCTGCACAAAGCCGTTTCCGATCAAACCGCGCCGTTTTTGGCATTCTCCACCACCGGCGAAGCGCGCGCGTGGCTGGGCGCCATGTCCGGCAAACTCGATCGGCGCATGGGGGACCGCGCCCTGCGCGAAGAGTTTCTCATCACCGTGCATTACGAGGCGAAGCGCGCGGGGCTGGACCCGCAAATGGTGCTGGGGCTGATACAGGTTGAAAGCGCGTTTCGAAAATACGCGGTGTCATCCGCCGGCGCGCGCGGGCTAATGCAGGTGATGCCGTTCTGGACCAAAGTCATCGGCGGCAGCGACGACAATCTGTTTCATTTGCGCACCAACCTGCGCTTTGGCTGCGTGATTTTGCGCCACTACATTGATATTGAAAAAGGTGATCTGTTCCGCGCCCTCGGCCGCTACAACGGCAGCCTTGGGCGGCCGGAATATCCGAACATGGTGCTGGCGGCCTGGAAACAGTGGGAATTTACGCCGGCGGCTGCGGGCGTGGTGAAGACGGGGAATTGATTACCTAAGCCTGCGCCACCACCGGCTTCTCCTGCGCCACCTCCGACTCAAACAAATTCGCCACAGACATCTCCGCGCCATTGACGATACGAGCGCCAAAAGCGCGCGCCAGCGATACCAGTTCGGGCTGCTCTTCGGGCCCAGGCACCGGTAACGCCGGATCAAACACGAACAGTTTGTAAACATCCGCCACCGCGATGGTGGCCGGATTGCGATGCAGCACCCAGCCTGACGGTAAGGCGCGATTGACCCATGCGGCGCGCTGCATGGTTTCGAGCAGGGTTTCAATGCGCTCGTAGCGTAGGTGCAGATTGCCGTGGAGCTGCGGCACGGTCACCACCTCGCCGCGCTGCTGCGCCTGCCACAACGCCTTCAACACCTGCAGCGCATAGACAAAATTGCTGCCGGGCGCGAGTCGCCCCTGCACCGACTGCTGGCGCCATTCCGGCAACGCCGCCACCACCACCGCGCCCAGCAGCACCACCAGCCATGACATATAGAGCCACACCAAAAACACCGGCACCGCCGCAAACGCGCCATACACCAGTTTGTAGGTCGGGAAATTCGTGATATAAAAACCGAATCCCTGTTTGGTCAGCTCGAACACCACGCCGGCCAGAATGCCGCCGGTCAGCGCATCACGGATTCTTACTGTGCGGTTGGGCATGGCGAAATACAGCAACGCCAGCGCCATCGAAGTCAGCGCCATCGCAGAAAATTTGATCAGCGTCAAATTGGCGTACGGTATGCCCTTGGTCCACCCCGCCGACGCGCTCATCAGCCACGAACTCAGCGACAGGCTGGCGCCCATCAGCAATGGCCCCACGGTAATCAGCGCCCAGTAAATCAGCACGCGTTGCAACAGGGGGCGAGGACGCCGTACGCGCCAAATGACATTGAACGCGTCGTCGATGGTCAGCAGCAGCATGAGGGCTGTTACCGCCAGAAACACGATACCGACTGCGGTTAACTTTGCCGCGTTATCAATAAACTGATCGGCGTATTTTCCGATGATCTCCGCCGACTCCGGCACCATGTTGTCGAAAATAAATTCTTCGATGACCGCGGACATGCCTTGAAACACCGGAAACGCCGTCATCAGCGACAACGCCACGGTGATAATAGGCACCAGCGACAGCAGCGTGGTAAAAGTCAGGCTCGACGCCGTTTGTAGGCCGTGATCTTCCTGAAAGCGCCGGTACACCACGCGCACCAGTTCTGCCAGTCTTGAAAGCAGTTTGGGCAAAGTATTCGTCCGTTCGCATGAATCCGTGTGGCTATAATACTGTATGAATGAAATCCTCGTCCTCTATTACAGCCACCATGGGGCAGTACAGCAGATGGCGCAATGCATCGCACGCGGCATCGGTGAAGTCGATGGCGTCGCCGCGCGCGTGCGCACGGTGCCGCGTGTGTCCACGGTCGCCGAAGCCTGCGAACCCGCGGTGCCCGGCAGCGGCGCACCGTACGCCGAGCTGAAAGACCTGGAACAATGCATCGGCATCGCACTCGGCTCACCCACACGCTTTGGCAATATGGCGGCGCCGATGAAATATTTTTGGGATAACACCGGCAGCTTGTGGATGACAGGCGCCCTGGCAGGCAAGCCTGCCGCGGTGTTTACGTCATCGTCGTCGATGCACGGCGGACAGGAAACGACCCTGACCTCGATGATGTTGCCGCTGCTGCATCACGGCATGTTGATCGTGGGATTGCCTTATAGCGAAGCGGATCTGCTCGCCACCACCAGCGGCGGCACGCCGTACGGCGCAAGCCACGTCGCGGGTGTCTCCAGCGATCAGCCCATCACCGAACATGAGCGCAGGCTGTGCATCGCGCTGGGTAAACGGCTGGCGCTCACCGCGGTGAAACTGGCGCGCCCGTGAGCCCGGCAACTTGCATCAACGGCGGCTGGACACCATGGATAGCTTGGCCAAATGACACTACGGTTAAGTTCGCTGGGCGGAGCACTGTTGACCGTACGGCGCCAACTGCCGCGCCGAAAATGATAGGCTAAGCTGCATTAATCTCGAACCTTTGGAGTTGCCCCATGGAGTTTGGCGTCAGCGTTGGTCATATCTTGGCTATTGATTTCGCGCAGCATGGCGAACGGCTCGGCTTCACGCGCTGCTGGGTCACCGATAGCCCGCTGCTGCGCTCGAACCTGTTCGCAACGATGGCGGCGGTGGCGCTGCAGACCCGCAGCATCCAGATCGGCGCTGGGGTGGCCGTATGCGGGATGCGGCTCGCGCCCGAAGCGGCCAACGGTGTGGCAACCGTCAACGCGCTGGCCCCCGGCCGCACCTTCGCCATTTTCGGCGCGGGCAATACGGCCATGCGCATGCTGGGGCTGCGCCCAACCGGCGCCAGGGCGCTGCGGGAATATGTGCGCATTGTGCGCGCCCTTGTGCATGGCGAAGAGGTCGCCTATGCACCGGGTGCGCCCGGCGCAGCGGGTGGTGAAGCGCACCCAGTACGCTTCACTTCGCTTGAGCAGAACCACGTCCGGCTCGAGCCTCCCCCGCCCATACACGTGGCCGCGAACGGACCACTGGCGCAGGCGGTGGCCGGCGAGGTGGCTGATGGGCTGTGCACCACGTTCCCGCGCGGCGGCACCTTCGCCGAAGCCATGGCCAACGTGCGGCACGGCGCTGCACGGGCCGGGCGCACACTGCCTGCCGATTTTCATACCGCGGCCATGGTCAACATGCTGATGCTGGAGCCGGGCGAGTTGCTCACATCGTCGCGCGTGATCAGCGAGATCGGTCCAGCGGTGATGACCAACTTCCATTACCTGGTGGATTGGGTGCGCGAGACAGGCAAGGAACCGCCGCCTTACGTGCGCTCCGTATGGAACGAATACGCCGAGTTTCGCCGCACCCGTGCCGCGAGTGACGCACACCTGACCATGCATGCGAGCCATTACGCCGCCATAGATCCCGAAGAGGTGCGCTTTATCACACCCGAGATCGTGCGCGCATTTTGCATCGTCGGCGAGCCGCCCGAACTGGTGGAGCAGTTGCGGCAACTTGAGCGACAGGGGTTGAAGCAGATTACCTTCCATCCGCCATTCGAGCGGCGCTACGAGGTGATGGAGCGGTTTTCGAGGCTGGTCATGGCAAAGATGTAGAGTGTGCGCACCCTAAACGCTATCACCAGCGCCAGTCTCATCGCCTTGATCGCACTGTGTGTGGCGTGGGAATTGTGGCTCGCGCCGCAGCGCGCGGGCGGCTCGTGGCTGGTGCTGAAAGCACTGCCACTACTGATACCGCTGTTCGGCATTTTGCGCGGCAAGGTCTACACCCATCGCTGGATGACCTTGCTCATCATCGTCTACTTCGTTGAAGGCGTGGTGCGCGCCTGCACCGACAAAGGCCTGTCGGCACAACTCGCGGGTGTAGAAATTGCGCTGTCCGTGGTGCTTTTCACCAGCGCAATTCTTTACGTTCGGCGAGCCGGCAAGATCCTTGAACCCTGAAAAAATACTTACCCCACCTGCGGATTCAGCCGTTGGCGCTTCGAGTCGAGCTTGTTCAGGGCATTGATATAAGCCTTGACCGACGCCACCACAATGTCGGTATCCGCGCCCTGGCCATTGACGATACGGCCCTCCTTCGACAGCCGCACCGTCACTTCCCCCTGTGAGTCGGTGCCGCTGGTGATGTTGTTCACCGAATACAGCAGCAGCGACGCGCCGCTGTTGGCTACCGATTCCACCGCCTTAAACGCGGCGTCCACCGGACCGCTACCCTGCGCTTCGCAGGTGCGCTCTTTGCCGGCCTCGGCGATCACGATTTTTGCGTACGGCGGTTCGCCCGTTTCGGAGTGCGCGGTCAGCGACACCAGCCGCCAGTGCTGATTCTCGACATGCTCGATTTCTTCTTCGGTAATCAACGCCTGCAGGTCTTCGTCCAGAATCTCGCGCTTTTTGTCGGCGAGATCCTTGAAGCGTTTGAACGCCGCGTTGAGCAACTCTTCGGATTCAAGCTGGATGCCCAGCTCGAGCAGGCGTGACTTGAATGCGCTGCGGCCGGAAAGTTTGCCCAGGGTCAATCGATTGGTGATCCAGCCCACCGATTGCGCGCTCATGATTTCGTAGGTCTCGCGATGCTTCAACACGCCATCCTGATGGATGCCGGATTCATGCGCAAACGCGTTGGCGCCGACCACCGCTTTGTTGGGCTGCACCGGGTAACCGGTAATGCCCGACACCAGCTTCGATGCCGGCACAATTTGCGTGGCGTCGATGCCGGTGTCGCAGGTAAAAATATCCTGCCGTGTGCGCACCGCCATCACGATTTCTTCCAGCGAGGCATTGCCCGCGCGCTCGCCCAGCCCGTTGATCGTGCATTCGACCTGGCGCGCGCCGTTCATCACGGCGGCAAGCGAGTTGGCAACCGCGAGCCCCAGGTCGTTATGGCAATGCACCGACCACACGGCTTTGTCGGAATTCGGAATACGCTCGCGCAGGGTTTTGATCAAGCCGCCGAATTGCTCCGGCAAAGTGTAGCCCACAGTATCGGGCACATTGATGGTGGTCGCGCCTGCCTTGATCGCCTGCTCGATGATACGGCACAAAAAATCGATATCCGAGCGGCCCGCGTCTTCCGGTGAAAACTCGATGTTGTCGGTGTAGGCGCTGGCCCATCGAATGGAACGCACCGCCTGATCGACCACCTGTGTCGGCTCCATGCGCAGCTTTTTTTCCATGTGTATGGGCGAGGTGGCGATAAAGGTGTGCAGCCGCGGCGACCGTGCCACGCGCACCGCTTCGCCGCAGCGGCGCACGTCTTGCTCGTTGGCGCGCGCGAGGCCGCAAATAGTGCTGTCCTTGATCGCGCGGGCCACCGCTTGCACCGCTTCGAAATCGCCGTCACTCGACGCGGGAAAGCCCGCTTCGATCACATCCACGTGCATGCGCTCCAGTTGGCGCGCAATGCGTAACTTCTCTTCCTTGGACATCGACGCGCCGGGGCTTTGTTCGCCGTCGCGCATGGTGGTGTCAAATACGATGAGTTTCTCTTTGGCCATGATGTTCTCCGTTGCTGCTTTTGCCTTGAACGCTTTGAACGTCTAGCGCCAAGGCAAAAAATACTGGATTCCTGGCACTGTGGGCGCCAGACCGGATACTGCCAATGGGGGATAAGTTTAGTTTGCGCTTGCGCGCAGCAGCAGGCCGGCCAGCAGAAGGCTGGTCGAAAGTAGCAGTTCTAACACTGCGAGGGCCTGTGATGAATAACTCATAGCGACGAAATATAAAGACTTTTTCCCGGTAGCGCAAGTTTAGGCCATCGCGCGACTATTGTGTATAGCGGCAGGCGGCTTCGGCGATAATAGCGATTCGCGCAATTTTCAGGATTTAGCGTTCATGGTGAACAAGAAGGTAGCGATACCCCCTTCCCTCACCCTCGGTCCCTCCCCTGGAGTGGGAGGGAAGACAAAACCCGTCGCGACTCGCTTAACCTACCGCGACGCCGGGGTGGACATCGATGCCGGCGATCACTTGGTCGAAAACATCAAGCCCTTCGCCAGGCGCACCCTGCGCCCCGGCGTGTTGGCGGGCATCGGCGGCTTTGGCGCGCTGTTTCGCGTGCCGCGCGGCTATAAAGAGCCGGTGCTGGTTGCCGGCACTGACGGCGTGGGCACCAAACTCAAACTCGCGTTTGAATTGAAGCGCCACGATACCGTCGGCATCGATCTGGTGGCGATGAGTGTGAACGATATTCTGACGCTAGGTGCGGAACCGCTGTTTTTTCTGGATTACTACGCCTGTGGCAAGCTGGACGTGAAATCAGCCACGCAAGTGGTCAAGGGCATCGCGGCCGGTTGTGAACAAGCGGGCTGCGCGCTGATCGGCGGCGAGACCGCGGAGATGCCGGGCATGTATGCGGCGGGCGAATACGATCTGGCGGGTTTTGCCGTAGGCGTGGTGGAAAAATCCAAAATCATTGATGGAAAAAGCATTAAGTCCGGCGACGTGATTCTGGGACTGGCAAGCAACGGCGCGCATTCCAACGGCTACTCGCTGATCCGCAAGATCATCAGCACCAAGCGCACTAATTTATCGAGCAAGCTGGGCCGCCGGCCGCTGAAAGATTTAATCCTCGCGCCCACGCGCATTTACGTGAAACCGGTACTGGCGCTGGCCAAAAGAGTGCGCCTGAAGGGCCTGGCGCACATCACTGGCGGCGGGCTGGTAGAAAATATTCCGCGCGTGTTGTCTGCGGGATTGTGCGCACGTATCGACAAAAGCGCGTGGCCGATGCCGCCGTTGTTTACCTGGCTGCAACAGCAAGGCAACGTGGATGACAACGAAATGCATCGCGTATTCAATTGCGGCATCGGCATGATCATCGTGGTCGATGCGCGCGATGCCGCCAGGGCGCAGGCGCTGCTCACGCGCGCCGGCGAACGCGTGTGGCGCATCGGCGACGTGGTGCGCCGCGCACGGGGTGCGCCGCAAACGGTTGTGCTGTAAATGAAGCGTATCGTCATCCTGATCTCGGGCCGCGGCTCTAATATGGAGGCGATCCTGAATGCGCGCCTGCCGCTGCAGATTGCGGCGGTGATCAGTAATCAACCCACCGCCAGGGGACTCGCTACTGCGCAAAGCCACAATATGCCCACCGCCGTCGTGCCGCACAGCGCGTTCGCCAGCCGCAGCGCATTTGACAGCGCGCTCGCGGCTGAAATCGACCGCCATCAACCCGATTTAATTGTGCTGGCAGGCTTCATGCGCGTGTTAACCGAAGCATTCGTCACACGTTATTCAGGACGTATGATCAACATTCACCCTTCTCTGTTGCCGTCCTTCCCCGGCCTGCATACGCACCAGCGCGCGCTCGAAGCTGGCGTGCGCGTACACGGTTGCACCGTGCATTTTGTAACGCCGGGTGTGGACAGCGGGCCGATCATCATGCAGGCGGCGGTACCGGTACTCGCAGCGGACGATGAGGACACGCTCGCCGCACGCGTGCTGGCCGAAGAACACCGCATTTATCCGCAGGCGATCCACTGGATTTGCGAGGGTCGCGTGAAACTCGACGACGACAGCATCGTGGTCTACGACGGGGTTGCACCGGCACGTGGTGCGCTGATTTCGCCTGCACTGAGCGATTAATCGTAACGTTATGATTTTAAACAATAATTTATCAAACGGTCTGCGCCCGCAGCGCTTTGAAGGCCGCCAATCGGGCAAATCGATGTCGGCGGATTTCGATTGGGCCAGCAGCAAACTGACGCTGATTCACGACGGCCTCAATCATGCGCTGGAACTGCCGCCGGGCGCGCAGGATCGGCTGTCGGTCATGTATCAACTGGAAATCACGCCGTGACTTACTGGCGTACCCGGGCGCGTGCCACGCCGCTACTGGCGGCACTGCTGTTGTCGGTGCTGGCGCACGCCATCACGCTGTCGGGCGACTGGCTGCGCCTGCCGCAAGCAGCGGCTGATCCGCCGCGGTTGCTGGCGCGGCTCGAACCCGCGCCGCTGACGCCCGCTGCCCAGCAACCGCCGGTCACGCGAGCGCCGCGCGTGATGCCTGCGCGCGTGGCGCCCGTGGCAGCGGCGCCTGTCACTCTGGTTTCGGATGTGCCCGCGCCATGGTCATTGCCCGCCGCCGCCGCTGAACCCGCAGTGGAGGCGGAAGCGCCGTTAGTCATTGCGCCGCCGGAGCCTCCCGCGCCAACCGCACCTGAACCGGTGGTGGTCGCCATGGCCGCACCCACCACCTACACGCCCGAACCCGCGATCATTAAAACGCTGCCGCGACGCGGTCGCATCACCTACAGCCTCAATTATTATTTGAGCAACATGCCCACCACCGTCGGCCGCACCGTGCAAACCTGGGAGGCGATGGACAACACCTACAAACTTGAAAGCCTGTCGCAAACCGTGGGGCTTGCACGGTTGACGCGTTTCGGGCCGCGCACTTATCACAGCAGCGGGATAGTCACCGAGCGTGGGTTGCTGCCGCATAGTTTTACCTCAAAAGTGGTGGTCAGCGGCAAGTCCGATGATTCGGCCGCGCAGTTTGACTGGAACAAAAGCACGCTGCAATTTGGCCGCACCGCCGATCAAAAAAACGCCGCGCTGCCCGCGGGCGCGCAGGATTTGTTGAGTTTCATGTATCAACTGTCGCTAGCGCCCCCGCCGCGCGGACGACTGCAAATCCCCGTCACCAGCGGCATCTACTTTGAGAATTATGATCTCGAGGTGTTCGAAGAGGAGACCATCGAAACACCGTTGGGCAACGTGCGCGCGTTACCGGTAAAACAAGTGCGGCGCGCGGGCAGTGAAAGCATCGAGGTATGGCTCGGCGCCGATTATCATTTCCTGCCGCTGCGCATTCGATTCATCGGGCGCGACGGCACGCCGGGCGGCGAACAAGTGGTTACGGAGATAAGCTTCGGTGAAAAGTAGCCGCAGCGGATGCGCATTCCATTGAAAATAACCGCCGCGCCGTTTGAACATGCTGTCGCAGCACTCGTCGCCGTGTTGCGATTTGATTTTCCCGCGGATGCAATACTCAGCCGCTACTTTCGCGAGCATCGCGAACTCGGCCCGGCCGATCGCGCTTTCGTTGCAGAAGCGGTGTTTGGCGTGCTGCGCAAAAAGCGACTGCTGGATCATGTTACTGGTGATGGCAAAGCACGCGCGTTGTTGTTCGCCTGGCTTACCCGCGTGCAAGGCATGAACACGCGCGAACTCGAACCGATTTTGCGGCGCAGTGACGCCGAAATTGTCGCTGCAATCAAAGCCGCAGGTAGTGACCAGCTAACGCTGGCGCAGCAAGCCGAACTGCCGGACTGGGTAGTGGAAAAACTCAAAACCCAGTGCCTGGATGCAGAAATTTCAGCATTGGGCAAAAGCCTCAGCGAGCCTGCGCCACTCGATTTGAGAGTCAACACACTGCGTGCAAAGCGCGATGATGTCATGGCCAAACTCACCGCCGATGGCCTCGCCGCAACGCCCACGCCGTACGCGCCGAACGGCCTGCGCCTAGACGGGCGTCCGTCGATCAACCGGCATCCGCTGTTTGTCGACGGCACGCTTGAAGTGCAGGACGAAGGCAGCCAGGTGCTGTGCAGCCTGTTAGCACCCACGCGGCACGATCTGGTGATCGATTTTTGCGCCGGCGCGGGCGGCAAAACTTTAGCGCTGGGCGCGCTCATGCACAATCGCGGACGGCTCTATGCATTTGATGTATCCGCCGCGCGGCTCAAGAAACTGCAACCGCGGCTCGCGCGCTCGGGACTGTCGAATGTGCATCCGCAAACGCTGGCCAGCGAAAACGATATCCGCGTCAAACGGCTGGCGGGCAAGGCCGACCGTGTGCTGATCGACGCGCCGTGCAGCGGTCTTGGCACGCTGCGCCGCAATCCGGATTTGAAATGGCGTCAGTCGCCGCAAAGTGTGGCAGAACTCGCGCACAAACAGGCGGCGATACTGCGCGCCGCAGCAGCGATGGTGAAGCCCGGCGGTCGCGTGCTCTACGCCACCTGCAGCCTGCTGCGTGATGAAAACGAAGCGATAGTTGAAGCGTTTCTCGCGAACAACCCGGCCTTTAAACTGGTGGATTGCGACAGCGTATTCGCGCAACTACACATTGCTTTGCGCACCGGCAAATACCTGCGCCTCACACCACACCAGCATGGCACGGATGGATTTTTTGGGGCAGTGCTAGAATCTTCAACACACTAGCCTGCAACCACCGCCATGCTCAGCACGCCCCCGCTGCCCAATTTGCTAACCCAACTTTGGGCTGATCTGCACGATGCTGTATTTCTGTGGCAGGCTGCGGCCGCGGTAGCGAGTCTCTTGCTGGCGTGGCTTGCGGGCAAGCTCTTGCGGCTGCGTATTGCGTCGATCGAAAATTCGCCCGCCCTGGGGCGCGACATGCTGGCTACAATTCAGTTTCCAGCGATCGCTGTGGTGTTGGTGCTGATTGTGCGCGCCACCATGGGCGGCATGACCTTGATCTTGCTCGATTTGATGGTGGCGCTGCTCACCGCCGCGATCATCATTCGTCTCACGGTGGTGATGCTGCGCCAGGTGTTCGCACCCAGCGGCTGGCGCGACACGCTGATACGCACCATCGCCACCGTGGTGTGGATCGGCTTTGCGCTTGATGAAAAATGCCGCCGCGCGCCAACCGCGCATTCTCAAACAGCCCGCGCCCACAGCGCTGCTCGCGCGCTTTGCGGATAACGGCGTGGATCTTGAATTGGGCTTTTGGGTGGACGATCCGCAGGCCGGTACGCTCAGGCTGCGATCCGACCTGCAATTGGATATCTGGCGTGCGTTCCGGCAGCATCAGATCAAAATTCCGTATCCGCAGCGTGTAGTACGGCTGGCGACGGCGCCTGCTGGCGTAGCAAAAACATCCGAATAAATCAAAAATAGTGAATTAAATCGATAACTTAATTGATTTCATCCCTACCGCGCACGGAGAGCGAAAAAGCGCTATCCGCCCTACTTGAACTTCGGTAGACTTCGCCCGATATACTAGGTTGTAAACGAGGAGCGTTATGTACACTGGATTGCTCGACCTGCCTTGGTGGGGTTATGTGCTGGCCACACTGGGATTGACCCACATTACCATCGCGGCGGTGACAATTTATCTGCACCGGCATTCGGCGCATCGCGCGCTGGATTTGCATCCGATCGTCAGTCATTTCTTCCGCTTCTGGCTGTGGTGCAGCACGGGCATGACCACCAAAGCGTGGACCTCTATCCATCGCAAGCATCACGCCAAAGTGGAAACTGTCGAAGACCCGCATAGCCCGCAGATTTTCGGCATCCGCAAATTGTTGCTGCAAGGCGCGGAGCTTTATCGTGTCGAAGGCCGCAACAAAGAAACGCTGGAACACTACGGTCACGGCACGCCCGATGACTGGCTGGAAAACCACGTCTACGGCGTACACGACCGTATCGGCATCGGCTCCATGCTGGTGGTGGATGCCATTGTGTTCGGCCCCATCGGCATCACCATCTGGGCGGTGCAAATGATGTGGATCCCGTTTCTCGCCGCGGGCGTCATCAACGGCATCGGTCACTTCTGGGGCTATCGCAATTTTCAGTCCGAGGACGCCAGCACCAACGTCGTGCCGTGGGGCATATTGATCGGCGGCGAGGAACTGCACAATAACCACCACGCCTACGCTACTTCCGCGAAGCTCTCCAACCGCTGGTATGAGTTCGACATCGGCTGGATGTATATACGCATACTGGAGACACTGGGTCTGGCGACGGTGAAGAAAATTGCGCCGAAGATCCGGCTGGATGTCGCGAAAACGCGATGCGATTTCGACACGCTGCAAGCGGTGATTACGCATCGCTACGATGTGGTGACGCGCTATGCACGCTCACTGCGCGACACCTGCGCCACCGAGATGCAGGCGCTCAAGGCGCGCGCGGTCAGCGTGGATGGGGCAAGGCTCAAGCGCTGGCTCAACATCGACGCCACCGCACTGCCGGAAAAAGAACGCGCGGAACGCGCACAGGTCATCAGCCACAGCAAAGTGCTGTCCACGGTGTACACCATGCGCGACGAACTCGCGGGGGTGTGGCAACGCTCCACCTCCAGCAAAGAGCAGCTGGTCAGCAAGCTCGAAGACTGGTGTCATCGCGCCGAAAACAGCGGCATCGCGCCGCTGCGGGATTTCTCGAAGCAGCTGCGTTGTTACGGCTGAAGGGCGGTGGGGAGTTGCGCGTTCCGAGTCGAGAATAACAGCGGGCGGGAGGGTTATCCCTAACACCAAACATAAAAAAACCCGCTTCGCGGGTTTTTTTTTATTTGATCTTCGCTTCCTTGTAAGACACGTGTTTGCGCGCGACAGGGTCAAACTTTTTGATTTCCATCTTTTCCGGCTGGGTACGCTTATTCTTGGTGGTAGTGTAAAAATGGCCGGTGCCGGCTGTCGATTCGAGTTTGATTTTTTCACGCATGATGTCGTCTCCGCTTCGTTTCGAGATTAGACCGCTACGCCGCGGCCACGCAAATCAGCCAGCACCACGTCGATGCCGTTCTTGTCGATGGTGCGCAGGCCGGCTTGAGAAACCCGCAGGCGGATCCAGCGGTTCTCGCTTTCCACCCAGAAACGGCGGTGATGCAGATTCGGCAGGAAGCGCCGCTTGGTTTTATTGTTGGCGTGGGAGACGTTGTTCCCCACCATCGGCTTCTTGCCGGTGACCTGACATACGCGTGACATGTTGATACCCCGAGAACCTGGAAAGGTGTAATGAGCTGTAAAGGGGGCGAATTCTACACGAAATCAGTGGGTTCCCTCAAGGATTTGACTGGACTTAGCGCCTTTTTCCACCGAATGAACGGTTCCGATAGCAAATAACTATTTGTTTTAAAACAAATAGTTACAGCAAGCCTCGTTCTGCGAACGATAGCGTGCTGTCCGCGCCCACCACAAAATGATCCAGCACACTCACGTCCACCAGCGCCAAAGCGCGCTTTAAAGTCGCGGTCAGCGTCTCATCAGCGCGGCTGGGTTCGCATACGCCCGACGGATGATTATGCGCAAATATGACCGCTGCCGCGTTGTGGTGCAGCGCGCGTTTGACCACTTCGCGCGGATACACGCTGGTCTGCGTGAGCGTGCCGCTGAACAGATCATCCACCGCCAGCACACGGTTTTGCGCGTCGAGAAACACGCCGACGAATACCTCATGCGGGCGATTGTGCAGTCGCAGCCGCAGGTAATCGCGCACCGCCTTCGGAGCATTGAGTGCAACGCCCTGCTTTAGTTTTTCACCCAGCGCGCGCTGCGCCATTTCGAGCACTGCCTGCAGCTGCACATACTTCGCCGCACCCAACCCGTGAATATTGCAGAAAGTCGTTTGATCCGCGCCGCACAAGGCCGTCAGCGAGCCAAATTCTGTGAGCATGTCGCGCGCCAGATCAACTGCGGATTTTCCAACAACGCCAGTGCGCAAAAATATCGCCACCAATTCCGCATCGGAAAGCGCCGCCGCGCCCTTCTTAAGCAGCTTTTCGCGCGGACGTTCGTCGGCGGGCCAGTCGGTGATGGACATCGGGGTGAAGGGTGAAAGGTGAAAGGTGAAAGGTGAAAGGTGAACAACGGCTCAGGATAAGTACGGTTTACCGGTTACGGCTTACGCTTCACTCGTCACATTTCACCGCAGTACGTTACACTCACCTCTGATTCGCGCAAAGAGCGCTATATGACTGATATTACGAGCAAAAAAGTTGTTTTAGGTGTCACAGGCGGGGTTGCAGCCTACAAGGCCGCCGAGCTCGTGCGCCGCCTGGGCGAGCATGGCATCGACGTGCATGTCGTGATGACGCAGGCCGCTTGCGGCTTCATCACGCCCGCAACGATGCAGGCGCTTTCGGGCAATCCGGTCTACACGGATATGTGGGATGCGCGCATCAACAACAGCATGGCGCACATTGAACTATCACGCGACAAAGCGACCATCGTCATTGCACCCGCCACCGCTGATTTCATGGCCAAGCTCGCGCAGGGGCACGCGGACGATTTGCTATCGACGCTATGCCTCGCACGCGACTGCGCACTGCTGGTGGCGCCCGCGATGAACCGCCAGATGTGGGAGCATCCCGCCACGCGACGCAACGTGGCGCAGCTTGAAAAAGACGGCGTAACAGTGCTCGGCCCCGCCAGCGGCGACCAGGCGTGCGGCGAAACCGGCGCCGGCCGTATGCTTGAAGCGCAAGAGATCGCCGATGCAGTAGCCGCGTTCCTCGCGCCAAAAACGCTTGCGGGCGTGCGCGTGCTGATGACCGCCGGTCCCACCTTCGAACCCATAGACGCGGTGCGCGGCATCACCAATCGCAGTTCCGGCAAAATGGGTTACGCCATCGCGCGCGCAGCCATGGGGGCCGGCGCAAAAGTCACCCTGGTTTCGGGGCCGTCCAGCCAGCCCCTGCCCGCAGGCGCATCCGTAACACACGTGCAAAGCGCGGCGGAAATGTTCGATGCGGTGAAACGCAACGCCAAAGACGCGGATATTTTTATCGGTGTCGCAGCCGTGGCGGACTACCGTGTGGACAAACCGCGCGAGCACAAGATCAAAAAAACCGACAAGTCGCAGCTCGCGCTGAAACTCGTGCCCAACGCGGACATACTCGGTTGGATCGCGGCGCAACCGAAGCCGCCCTTCACCGTGGGCTTCGCCGCCGAAAGCCAGAACCTCGAAACCTACGCCGACGAAAAACGCCGCCGCAAAAAAGTGAACCTGATCGTCGCCAATCTCGCGCAAAGCGCTATCGGCGCTGATGACAACGAGGTGATGCTGCTGGACGACAGCGGCACCCACAAACTGGCGCGCGCGCCTAAGGACGTTGTGGCAAAAGAAATCGTGGCGCGTATCGCAAACTTGTATAAGGCCGGGAAGAAGCAGCGTTAATCCGAAATTTCCAGCTACAGGTGTACTGCGAATCGTGAAACTACATCAAGTTTGCGCCTAACCCAAATATTGCCTCACGATGTAATCCGCTCCTGTAGTGCCTCCTGCGCCAGCGTATTGATGCTCTTGCCCTGCGCTTGCGCGGCAATGGCTAGCTTTTCGTGCAACTCCGGTAAAATACGCAGGTTGAATTTGCCGGAGTAGTTACGCCGTGGTTCTATGCCTTTCTCCTTGCAGACCTCAAGGAAAACCTGTCATCCCATGAAAAAAATCGATGTAAAAATCCTCGACCCGCGCCTGCGCGATCAGTTGCCGCAATACGCCACACCCGGCTCCGCCGGTCTCGACCTGCGCGCCTGCGTAGCCACACCGCTGACGCTGAATCCCGGACAATGCGAGCTGATTCCTGCAGGTATCGCCATACACATCGCTGATCCGGGCTACGCCGCAGTAATCCTGCCGCGCTCCGGCCTCGGTCACAAACACGGCATCGTGCTCGGCAATCTGGTGGGCCTGATCGATTCCGATTATCAGGGGCAGTTGTTTGTCTCTACCTGGAATCGCGGCAACGCGCCGTTTGTCATTCATCCGCTGGAGCGGCTGGCGCAACTGGTGGTGATACCGGTGATGCAGGTTGAATTCAACGTGGTCGACGAATTCGGCACCTCGGATCGCGGCGCGGGCGGGTTTGGCAGTACGGGGAAAGCCTAACGCACCAGCAGGATGTAAATCAGCAGCAGGTTGATGACGACGGAAATCAGCGCGATCGCCTGCCACAGCGCCGCCGGGCGCTGCGCGAGCGGCATGCGCGGCGGCGCGGATACGGGTTGTGTTTCACCACGTTCCAGTGCAAGCAACATTTCTTCCGCCGTCTCGAAGCGTTGCTTCTGATCGCGCGCCACCGCGCGCAGCAACACATTTTCCAGCCACTGCGGAATATCGGGCCGGTAGCGCGTGGGCGGCGTGGGGTCGGCGAAACGCGGATGCTGAAACGGCTCGATTTCGCCGTACGGATATTTGCGCGTGAGCAGATGGTACAAACTCACGCCTGCCGCGTAAATATCACTTTGTGCGGTGGCCTTTGCATTTTCAAACAGCTCCGGCGCCATATAGCTGGGCGTGCCGGGATTGCCCTGCAATTCGGGGTAGGGCACGCCCGCAGCCAGCGCCACACCCATGTCGAGCACACGCAGTTCATCACTGTCGTCGCACAACAGATTGGCGGGCTTGATGTCGCGATGAATGATCGACAAGCGATGCAGCGCGCCCAGCGCTCGCAAAATCTGCGCACCGATACGCGCCACATCCGCCGCGGCAAAATGCTTGCCGCTATCGAGATGTTGCTGCAGTGTGGCGCCGCTGTGGAACGTCATCACGTAATACAGATGGTGGCGCGCTGACGTTGCAATCGGCACCACCTGCGGAAAATGCCGCGACACCAGCCGCTTGGCGAGCCATTCCTCGCCGAGCAGGCCTTCGCAACTCGGGCGGTCATAGGCAAACGCGGTTTGCAGCGTTTTCAGCGCGCATACCTGCCCTGAGGCGGAACGCACTTTGTAGAGCAAGGTCGCGCGCGACTCATGAATCAGGCTCAACACCTCGAAGCCATCGATCACGCCACCGGGTTTCAGGCGCGGCGGCACCGGCAGGCGCACATACGCGCTCAACATATCGCGCCAGCCCTCTGCCGCCACCGCGTCGATGCGCGCCACCAATGCGGTTGCGTTGTCGGCGCTGCCCGCTTCCAGTGCGCTATCGACCACGGCATCAGCCGCGCGCTGCGGGTCTTCGTGCAACAGCATCAATTCGTGGATGCGCTTGTTACCCAGCGCTTCCCACACGCCGTCTGTGCAAATGAGAAAGCGATCTTTAGCCAGCAGATCGCCATCGGCGTAATCGACCATCAAATGCTGATCGAGGCCCACCGCGCGCTTTAACACGTGGCGCATATCGGGGCGATCCCACACATGATCCTGCGTGAGCAGCGTCATTTCGTGGTTGCGCAAGCGATAAATGCGCGTGTCACCCACATGCCCAATGGTGTAACGATTGCCGCGCAACACCAGCAGACTCAAGGTGGTCGCCATGCCGGCGCGGTTTTTGTCCACCGCACCCTGCCCCATCATCCAGCGGTTGATGGCTGATAACACGCGATCCACCGCCTGCGGCACTTCCCAGGTTTCGGGCGTGGCGTAGTAATCCGCGAGCAGGCCACGCACCGTGTACTCGGCAGCTTCACGTCCCGCGCCTTCGCCGGAGACGCCATCGGCCACCGCCAGCAGCGCGCCGCGCGCGGCGAGCTCGTCCGCGCCGGGTGTGACCAGACCGCAAAAATCTTCGTTGCGCTCGCGCTTGCCGGTGCGGGTGGCGTGGCCTACGGCGAATTCGAGGGGCATGGTTGTATGGCGTGAGGCGTGAAGCGTGAGGGGTGGTGGCGTTAGGTGATGATGCGCTCGTGCGTCAAGTAAGCGCAATAAGGCCGGATGACCGCCGACGCCTCACCCCTCACCCCTTACGCCTCACGAATTCAAACCTTCGCCGCCGTCAAATGCGCCGCGCCCCAGGTCGTGCGCCAGCGGTTTTTCACCGCGGTCAATCCGCTCAGTGCAACTATTGCCAGCCCCGCAAATATCAACAGTCCGGTCTGATAGCTGCCGGACAATTGCTTGGAATAACCCAGCGACGAGGCCAGATAAAACCCGCCGATGCCCCCCGCCATGCCCACCAGCCCGGTCATCACGCCGATCTCCTTGCGAAAGCGCTGCGGCACCAGTTGAAACACCGCGCCGTTACCCATACCCAGCGCGAGCATGGCGCACACGAACAATACCAGCGCCATCCATGCCTCGCGCATGCCGAAACTTACCAGCGCGAGAAACCCCGCCGCCAGCACATACATCAGCGACAGTGATTTGATGCCGCCGATGCGATCCGCCACCATGCCACCCACTGGACGCACCAGCGAACCCGCGAACACGCAGGCCGCCGTGAGATAACCGGCAACCACCGGCGACAACCCATACTGGTCATTAAAATATATTGTCAACGACGATGCCAGCCCGACGAATCCGCCAAAGGTCACGCTGTAGAAAAACATGAACCACCACGCGTCTTTGTCGCGCAGCACTTTCAGGTACTCGGTGAGCGGCTTGGCGGGCGGGCATTCGGGGCTGTCCTTGGCGAGCCACATATAAATCACCAGCACCACCATCAGCGGAATCGCCGCGAGGCCGAACACATTGCCCCAACCATAAGCGACCGCAAGACCCGGCGCCAGCAGCGCCGCGAACACGGTACCCGAATTACCTGCTCCCGCAATGCCCAGCGCCGTACCTTGATGCTCGGGCGGATACCAGCGCGAGGCGAGCGGCAGGGCCACTGCAAACGAAGCCCCCGCCATACCCAGCGCCAGCCCCAGCACCAGCACCTGCGTGTAGCTGTGGATGCCAAAATACCATGCCAGCAGCAACGCCACGATCACGATCACCTGACCAATCAGTCCGGTCATTTTTGGTTTCAAATGATCCGCCAGGATGCCCATCACCAGACGCAGCAACGCGCCCGCGAGCACCGGTGTGGCCACCATCAGACCTTTCTGCGCAGCGGTCAGATTCAGGTCTTGCGCGATCTGCACCGCCAGCGGCCCCAGCAGCACCCACACCATGAAGCTCAGATCAAATTACAAAAACGCCGCGAACAGCGTAGGCGTGTGGCCGGCTTTCAGGAACGATGCTTTCATTTCATTCTCGAATACAATGTAGTAATTGTTTTTTCACTAAATATTAATATTCACCAACACCGTGTCGCCATCAACGCTCGCAGGAAACACAGCAACGCGCACATCTGCATCTTCGAGACACTGACCGCTGACAAGATTGAAGTGTTGCTTGTACACGGGTGAAGCGACCACCAGCTCGCCCTTCAAATCACCGACAATGCCGCGCGACAGCACGTTCGCGCGCGAGAACGGGTCGCGATTGTCGATGGCGTAAACGCTATCGCCGCCATCACCCGTCAGGCGGAACACCGCAACCTGGCGCCCGCCCACCAGCGCGCACACGCCGGTGTCGGGTACGATGTCGCTGAGTTTGCACACCGCGACCCACTCGCTAATTGCAATGTTCGGACGCGCACTCATACCACGGCCTCCGCCTCGCGTTGATCCCGTTCCTCCGCGCGCGCCGGCCGTATCTGCCCGCGTTCGGCGACGAACACCACGTTGCTGTCCGGCTGGTCGCTATTGACGAAGTGGTGGAAGCGTTTGAGCGTCTGCGGATCGTTGATCGCCTTCTTCCATTCGCACTCGTAGGTATCGACAAACTGTTGCATGTCGGCTTCGAGTTCAGCGCCGAGGCCCAGCGAATCCTCGCACACCACCTTGCGCACATAATCGATGCCGCCCTCGAGGTTGTCGAGCCAGGTCGCGGTGCGTTGCAGCCGGTCGCCGGTGCGGATGTAGAACATCAAAAAGCGGTCGATGTATTTGATGAGGGTGGCATCGTCGATGTCTTTCACCAGCAAATCGGCGTGGCGCGGCTTGATACCGCCGTTACCGCACACGTAGAGGTTCCAGCCCTTTTCGGTGGCGATGATGCCGACGTCCTTGCCCTGCGCTTCCGCGCATTCGCGGGTGCAGCCCGACACCGCCATCTTCAGCTTGTGCGGCGAACGCAGCCCGCGGTAGCGGTTCTCGATGTTGATCGCCATCGACACCGAGTCCTGCACGCCGTAACGGCACCAGGTACTGCCCACGCAGGACTTCACCGTGCGCAGCGCCTTGCCATAGGCGTGACCGGATTCGAAGCCCGCGTCCACCAGCTCCCGCCAAATCACTGGCAGTTGCTCCACGCGCGCGCCGAACAGATCGATGCGCTGGGCGCCGGTAATCTTGGTGTAAAGGCCGAATTTTTTCGCCACCGCGCCCAGCACAATCAGCTTGTCTGGGCTAATCTCGCCGCCCGGCACGCGCGGCACGATGGAATAGGTGCCGTCCTTCTGCAGATTGGCGAGGTAGTGATCATTGGTGTCCTGCAACGGCGCATGTTTGGGCTTCAGGATATATTCGTTCCAGCACGCGGCCAGTATCGATGCAACCGCCGGCTTGCAGATATCGCAGCCGCGCCCCTGGCCGTGCTTGGATATGATCTGGTCGAAGGTTTTCAGGCCGCCGACGCGTGTGAGATGAAACAACTTCTGGCGTGTATACAGGAAGTGCTCGCACAAATAGTTTTTAACATCCACGCCCTGCTTCTTGAGTTCGCTGTCGAGGATTTGCTTCACCAGCGGCCCGCAGCCGCCGCAACTGGTGGCCGCTTTGGTGTTCTTCTTCAACGCGCCAAGGCTGGTCGCCCCCGCAGCGACGGCACAGCACAGCGCGCCCTTAGACACACTGTTGCAGGAACAAATCAAAGCCGAGTCCGGCAGTGCAGCTACACCCATGCCTTTACTCGCACCGCCTTCGCGCGCGGGCAGAATGAGGTCTTCGGGATGCTCAGGCAAGGCAATCGCGTTCAACGTCAATTGCAGCAGGCTGCCGTAGTCGTCGGCCTCGCCCACCAGCACCGCGCCCAGCAAACGCTTGCGGTCACCCGACACCACCAGCTTCTTGTAAATGCCCGAAGCCTCGTCGGTGTACACATAGTTCAACGCATCCGGCGCAACACCATGCGCATCGCCGATGGATGCCACATCCACCCCCAGCAGCTTTAACTTGGTGCTCATGTCGGCGCCGGGAAAGCGTGCATCCTTCTCACCGGTGAGATGGCGCGCCGTGACTTCCGCCATCTGATAGCCGGGCGCGACCAGGCCATACAGGCGCCCGCTCCACAGCGCGCACTCGCCCAGCGCATAGATGTCTGCGTCGTTGGTCTGGCAATGGTCGTTGACCGCGATGCCGCCGCGCTCGCCGATGGTAAGCCCGGCCGCTTTCGCAAGCTGATCACGCGGGCGGATACCGGCGGAGAACACGATGAGGTCGGTTTCCAGCGCGCTGCCGTCGGCGAACAGCAATTTGTGCCGGCATTCATCGCCCTTGACGATTTCTTTCGTTTGCTTGGAGGTATGCACCGCAACACCCAGCGCTTCGATCTTGTGGCGCAGCAGCCTTCCACCCGAATCGTCGAGCTGCACCGCCATCAGCCGCGAGGCGAACTCCACCACATGCGTTTTGAGGCCCAGATCGTGCAGCGCCTTGGCGGCTTCCAGTCCGAGCAGACCGCCGCCGATCACCGTGCCGACTTTAGCCGTAGCGGCAGCGATGCGTATCGCTTCCAGATCCTCGATTGCGCGGTAGACAAAGCAATCCTGCCATTCGGTGCCGGCGACTTTCGGCACGAAGGGGTAGGAGCCGGTGGCCAGCACCAGCTTGTCGTAGGGCAACTCGTGACCGCGTGCCGAGCGCACCACTTTGCGCGTGCGGTCGATGGCGACCGCCTTGTCGCCGAGCCGCAGCGCGATACCGTGCTGCTCGAAAAATCCCTCAGGCACCAGGTTCAGATCGGCGGCGGATTTCCCGGAAAAAAAACTGGTCAGTTGCACGCGGTCGTAAGCCGGGCGCTGCTCCGCGCAAAACACGGTCACCTCAGCCCGGCGGCCTTCGCCTTCCAGGCGGCTCACCAATTGCTCCAGGAAGCGCTGGCCGATCATGCCGTTGCCGATGACGACGATTTTTTCGGTTTTCATGGCGGGGCTCATGCGGCACCTCGCGCGGCTGTTCCAGCGCTGCTGTTACCATCACCAAAAAAGCGTAACCTGTTCATTTTATTGACCTTTTATAATCCATGCACAAGCGTCTGTAATAGCTATAGCAATTACGGTGCCAGTATCCACAAACAGGAGCTACGCCCTAGAGAGCACTGGAAATGGGTTGTTGCGGCGCACCATAGGGGTGCAATACGGCAGCGTTGCGCACTGCAAATGCGCGGCATGGCGCAGTTTTTCGGCACGCGCCGGTTTGGCGAAAATCAGCGCACTTTTATGATGAAGCGCTCGTGCGCGCTCATTCAAGCCGCAGCCTTGAACTGCTTCTGATAGAGAAACTCCAGCACGCGCGCGCGCAAGTGGATGTAGCGCGCGTTGGCGGCGAGCGCAAGGCGCTCGCGCGGCCGCGGCAGGCCCACGTCCAGCACTTCGCCGATGATCGGCGCCGCCATGTCAGACAGAAACTTGAATCGTCCGACGATGAAGCCGAGCGGTATGCCCACCAGCGCCGCGAGGCCAAAACCGATGCCGACGCGTTTTAACGACGACAGCACATTCCAGCCTATGCCCTGATCGTTAGGGCCTTTCTGATAAAACGGATCGGAAAAAATGTTGACGGCCGCGGCCCACACCGCCGCGGGACCGGGGATGCTCCCGCTCATTTTGGCGACAGCCGCCCAGATCAACGCAAAAAGCACCAGGCCGAGCAAGTAGGCAACAACCTCGCGTATCCACTCGGGCGCCTGCAGGCGGCGTTGGCGGGCAGCCGGGGCGGCAGCGGGACGGATCGCGGCTCGCGCCGCGCTCTCGGTGAGTGCCGGCGCGGCCGGGGGTGACACACCACCGACCAGCGGCGCAGGGGTTGCCGCCAGCACAACTCTCGTTACGATCGCAAGCGAACTCATGAGGTGATCTCCGTTGTAATTCTGAAATCAGGCCATCTTGATTTTGAAGTTTCCAGCGTAGCGCTTGGGGTCCCTGCCGTCCCACACCACGCCGTCAATCATCTTTGCCGTGCGCATCGGATCTTTGGGCAGCGCTGTTTTGGTTGCCGCCGCAGCATCCTTGTAGACGTCGATGCGGTTGACCTGTTTGGCGACCGCCAGATAATCGGGGTCGGTTTTGAGCAGGCCCCAGCGGCGATGCTGCGTCATGAACCACATGCCATCGGATAAATACGGAAAATTGACATAGCCGTCGTTGTGAAACTTCATATGGTCCTTGTCGTCCCAGGTCTTGCCGATGCCGTTGTCGTAGCGGCCGAGCATGCGCGCGACGATCACATCCTTGTCGGTATTGACATAGGCGCGGTCGGCGATAATGTCGGCGGCCTTCTGCCGGTTGGACAGCGAGGCGTCGATCCACTTGCCGGCTTCGATGATGGCCGCCGTCATGGCGCGCGCGGTGTTCGGGTGCTTCTGCACGAATGCCGCGGTACAGCCCAGCGTTTTTTCCGGGTGGTCTTTCCAGATCTCCTGCGTGGTGTTGGCGGTGAAGCCGATCTTGTCGACGATGGCGCGGTTGTTCCACGGCTCGCCGACGCAGAAACCATCCATGTTGCCGACGCGCATGTTCGCCACCATCTGCGGCGGCGGCACGGTGATGGTCTTCACGTCCTTGAACGGATCGATGCCATGGGCCGCCAGCCAGTAGTAGAGCCACATCGCATGCGTGCCGGTGGGAAAGGTATGCGCAAAGGTGTAATCCCCTTTTTCCTTATCGATCAGCGCCTTGAGACTCGTGCCGTCTTTCACGCCTTTGTCGTAGAGTTTGCGCGACAGCGTGATGGCCTGCCCGTTATGGTTGAGGGCCATCAGCACCGCCATGTCTTTCTTCGGCCCGCTGATGCCCAGTTGCAGGCCATAGATGAGGCCGTAGAGCACATGCGCGGCGTCGATCTCGCCATTGACAAGCTTGTCACGTACGCCGGCCCACGACGCTTCTTTGGTAGGTATGATCTTGATGCCGAACTTCTCGTCGAACTTCATCACCGAGGCGATCACCACCGATGCGCAATCGGTAAGCGGAATGAAGCCGATCTTGACTTCCTTCTTCTCGGGCGCATCCGAACCCGCAACCCATGCCGCCGCGCGCACTGCCGGGTGAATCAGACTCAGGATTCCCGCCGCGCCGGCTTGCTTTATAAATTTTCGGCGCGCGCCGCTTAACCGAGGTTGTTGCGCATTTGCCGGTGCGATAAGCGTATTGCGAGTGATGTTATGGTCCATGCTGGTCTCCGCCTCAGTGTTGTCTGCACAAAATAAAAAGGGCGCTCGACCGCAGCGCGCAAACAACGCACTGCAGTTGAACACCCTTGTTCTTGAACAGACCGCCGTTGGCCTGCTCCCGCTACAGCTACCGCAATCGGCGTGCCAACGCCGATTCATGTAAGCTTACTTTTACATAACCATCTGTTTTTATTTACCTATTTGTATATGCAT
>CAMBCF010000027.1 GCA_945864585.1 Bordetella parapertussis
CACTCGCGCGGCCCACCGCAGCACCTCTGATCACCGGCGCTAGCCGCCGGAACTCCGTAAGTTTTTTTGCGCGACACGCGGGTTTCAGCGTGGCCGCGCGGTGTTCATTTCAGAGGAGCATTTCATGTTTAGCAAGACCGTATTAGCGGCTGCGGTTACCGCAGCTATCGCACAGACAACAGCGTACGCACAAACCAAACCAACAACAGAATTACCGCCGGTGGTCGTCACCGGCAATCCGCTCGGCAGCGAATTATTTGATCTGGTGCAGCCCATCTCGGTACTCGGCGGTCAGGAATTGTTTCAGTTGCGCCGCTCCACCATCGGCGAAACCCTGAATGGTTTGCCCGGTGTCAGTTCGACGAACTTCGGGCCCAATTCAAGCCGCCCGGTGATACGCGGTCTGGACAGTGACCGCATACGCATACTTCAAAACGGCACTGGTGTGCTGGATGCGTCGGCGCTGAGTTTCGACCACGCCGTGGCGATTGACCCGCTGGTGGTGGAGCGTGCGGAAGTGGTGCGCGGTCCTGCAGCACTGCTCTACGGCGGCAGCGCGGTGGGCGGTGTGGTTAACCTCATCGACAATCGCATTCCACAGTTTGCGGTGAACGGCATCAGCGGGCGCGGTGAAACACGTTTCGGCGGCGCTGAGCGTGAAAAAGCAAGCGGTGTTGTGCTCGAAGCGGGCAATGGCCGCTTCGCGCTGCACGCGGACGCCTATACACGCGATACCGATGACCTCAAGATCAAAGGCCCGAATATCTCGCCGCGCTTGCAGGCTGTTGATCCCGCGCGTGTGATCACGCAAGGCACGTTGCCCAATAGTGCGTCGCGTTCCAGCGGTGGCGCCGCAGGCGCTTCACTGACGTGGGATCGCGGCTATGCGGGTTTGTCCTATGCGGGCTTCGACACGAATTACGGCACGGTTGCGGAGCCCAACGTGGCCATCGACATGAAAAGCAATCGGCTTGATCTCGCGAGTGAGGTGCGTGAAATCAGCGGCTTTATCACTGGTGCGAAATTCAAATTCGGACGCACCGATTATGAACATCGGGAAATTGATCTGGGTGTGGTCGGCACCACTTTTCGCAGCAAGGGTTACGACTCGCGACTCGAACTGACGCACGCGAAACTCGGCCCGCTGAAAGGTGCAATTGGGCTGCAACTGAGTGATCTGGACTTTTCCGCGCAGGGCGCGGAAGCGTTTGTCCTTTCGACCCACACCAACGCGCGAGCGGTTTTCATATATGAGGAAGCGCAGTTCGGCAAATTGAAAATCACTTTCGGCGGACGCCACGAACGCACCGATGCACGCTCCGACGGCGGTGGGCCGATAGACCCCAACACGGGCAGTCCGCGCTTTGATCCGCCGCAAACGCGCAACTTCAATGCCAACAGCGGTTCGCTGGGCGCGTTGTGGGGCTTTACCCCGAATGTGGGCCTTGCAGTTAGCGGCACATGGACGGAACGCGCGCCGACATTCTACGAGTTGTATGCCAACGGCCCGCACGTGGCCACGGCCGCATACGAGGTGGGGAGCGTCGCTTTCGGCAAGGAAAAATCCACCGGCCTGGATTTGGCGCTACGCATGAAATCCGCAGCACATTCGGGCAGCGTGAGCGTATTCCAGAACCGCTTCAGGAATTTTGTCACGTTGTTCGATGCGGGCAACCGGCGCGGCGCCGATGGCGAACTCAATCCTGCTGATCTCGATGGTGATGGCGTGGCCGACGGTTCCGGCGAGGAACTTTTGCGTGAGCTGCAATATCGCGCCGTGCCCGCGCGCTTTCGCGGCGTTGAAGCCGAGGGCAAATTTCGCGTGCTGACACAGGGCGCCAGTACGCTCGATCTGCAGCTCAAGTTTGATTATGTGCGCGCAGAAGATTTGAGCAGCGGCCTGCCGCTGCCGCGCATCGCCCCCCGGCGTTTTGGCGTGAGCTTCGACTACCGGCGCCATGCGTTCGGCGCGCGCCTCGATCTCACGCATGTGGCCGGTCAGGGGCGCGTTGCGGCTAACGAATTGCCGACCGATGGCTACTACATGCTCAGTGCGGGCGTGAGTTATCGCGCAAAAATGCCGTTAGGCAGCCTCGATCTGTTTGCGCGCGGCGTGAATTTGTTGAACCAAGACGCACGCAATCATGTGTCTTTTCTGAAAGACATCGCGCCGCTGGGCAAGCGCAGTGGACAGGTGGGTGTGCGGGCGCAGTTTTGACGCGGCGTTGCCGGGGCGAGTTTGTGGTACGGCGCGTAGCAGACGATAATCTCGCCTCCCAAGCTTTTCTGAGCATCAGGTTGTCTGTATAAGTATCTGTTTTTAATCAATTTATGTATAAGCTTTCGACGTTGGTATGCAACTCGCGCAGCACCACGCTGCTGGCGTGGTGCGTCGCGGGCAGCGTTGCGGCGCATCTGCTGCTGCTGACGCTGTTGCCGGGCGGGCGGGCGGCGCGGGAAACACCCGCGGCGCCGTTGATCGTGGCGTTATTGACGCCGCCGCCGGAAATGGAACCGCCACAGCCGTTGCCGATGGCAGAACGGCCCGTGGAAAAAGAGCGCGCAAAGCCTGCGCTGCCAAAACCCGCGCCACACGAAGAACGGCCTTTAGAACAACCCCGCATCGCCCCGATACTTAGCACGCCTCTCGCAGCACCCGCCGCGCCCGTGCTATCGATCGCGCCAGAGCAAAAACCCGCGCCCCCGCTGGAGCCGCCGCGCACACCGCTGGCCGCGCAGGCGCCGGTGACAGCGCCGCGCTCGGATGCGGCGTATCTCAACAATCCGCGTCCCGCGTATCCGCTCGCGGCACGGCGGCGCGGTGATCAAGGCACCGTGCTGGTCAGAGTGTTGGTTTCGGCGGAAGGACTCGCGGCAAGTGTAACGCTCGAAAAAACCAGTAATCATCCAGCGCTGGATGAAGCCGCATTGACAGCGGTGAAATCGTGGCGCTTTATCCCCGCGCGCCAGGGCGGACAGGCGGTGGAAGCGCCGTACGTGGTGCCGATTGTCTTTAAAGTCGAATAGCGGGATTATAATGCCCCTTGAAATCAGCATAATCGGTCGCATTTAGTTGCAACTCCGTTGCGCCTCATATAGCCTCCATTGAGTCCATGAACCCCGAAGTCTTTCACGGCACCACCATTCTCTCGGTGCGGCGCGGCAATGTGGTTGCGCTCGGCGGCGACGGGCAGGTTACGCTCGGCAACGTGGTGGTGAAATCCACCGCGCGCAAAATCCGCCGCCTGTATCACGACAAAATTCTCGCCGGTTTTGCCGGCGGCACTTCGGATGCATTTACCCTGTTCGAGCGCTTTGAAGCCAAACTGGAAAAACATCAGGGCAACCTGATGCGCTCGGCGGTGGAACTGGCCAAGGATTGGCGCACCGACCGCATGCTGCGCCGTCTCGAAGCGATGCTCGCCGTGGCCGATCGCGAGCATTCGCTGATCATCACCGGCGTAGGCGACGTGCTGGAGCCGGAACTCGGCATCGTCGCCATCGGCAGCGGCGGCTCATTTGCACAGGCCGCGGCGCGCGCGTTGCTCGAAAATACCGATCTTTCATCGTGGGATATTGTGAAGAAATCGCTGGAGATTGCCGGTGACCTTTGTATTTATACCAATCAGCAGCATGTGGTTGAAGTGCTTGAATAGGGCGTGAACAAGTGAACGGGTGAACAAGTGAACGAGTAACCCCGCGCTGCCCGCTCTCGCCCCGGCAGGTGGAGAGGATTAGGCAGAGAGGGATTTCACCCCTTCACCCGTTCACCCGTTCACCCTTCACTCTTCACCCGTTCACCCGTTCACCCTTCACTCTTCACCCTTCACCCGTTCACCCGTTCACGCAGTTAAACCATGTCCTCCATGACCCCCCAGGAAATCGTTCACGAGCTTGACCGCTACATCATCGGTCAGGACGAAGCCAAGCGTGCGGTGGCGATTGCGTTGCGCAACCGCTGGCGGCGGCAACAGGTGGCCGAGCCGTTGCGTCAGGAAATTACGCCCAAGAATATATTGATGATCGGCCCTACCGGCGTGGGCAAGACCGAAATCGCGCGCCGTCTTGCGCGGCTGGCCGATGCGCCGTTCATTAAAATCGAGGCGACGAAATTCACCGAGGTCGGCTATGTCGGGCGCGATGTCGATACCATCATTCGCGATCTGGTGGAAACCGCGATCAAGGACATGCGCGGCCAGGCCACGCGCAAAGTGCGGCGGCAGGCCGAAGACGTGGCGGAGGAGCGCGTGCTGGATGTGTTGCTGCCCCCGCCCGCAGGGGATTTCGGCGTGAATGCCGAGGAAGGCGCAAGCGCTACGCGCCAGAAATTTCGCAAAAAGCTGCGTCAGGGCGAACTCGATGGCAAGGAAATCGAGATCGAAGTTTCCGCTGTGCCCGCACATATGGAGATACTCGCGCCGCCGGGCATGGAAGACCTGACCGCGCAAATTCAGGGCATGTTTCAAAACATGGGCACCAGCAAAAAGCGCACCCGCAAACTCAAGGTGCGCGAGGCGATGCGCCTGCTCACCGATGACGAAGCGGGCAAGCTGGTCAACGATGAAGAATTAAAGCTGCAGGCGGTGAACAACGTCGAGCAAAACGGGATTGTGTTTCTGGATGAAATCGACAAGATCGCCGGGCGGCAGGAAACCTCCGGCGCCGATGTGTCGCGTCAGGGCGTGCAACGTGATTTACTGCCGCTGGTTGAAGGCACCACGGTGAGCACCAAGTATGGCATGATCAAAACCGATCATATTTTGTTTATCGCCAGCGGCGCGTTTCATTTGGCCAAGCCGTCGGATTTGATTCCGGAGCTGCAGGGCCGCTTTCCGATACGGGTTGAATTAAAGAGCCTGTCGGTTTCCGATTTCGAGCAGATACTCACCAACACGCACGCCAGTCTGGTGAAGCAATACGAAGCCCTGCTCGCCACCGAAGAAGTGAAACTCGAATTCGGCGCCGACGCGATTAAGCGCCTCGCCGAAATCGCGTGGCAGGTTAACGAGAAAACCGAAAACATCGGCGCCCGCCGTCTCTATACGGTGATGGAAAAGCTGCTGGAAGATATTTCCTTCAACGCCGCCAGGCAGTCGGGTCAAACCATCGCCATCGACCGCGCGTATGTGGATACGCGTCTGCAGGCGTTGGCGCAAAGCGAAGACCTCGCACGTTATGTTTTGTAACCAACGCCGCGCTGCACTAAAATAGCCGTTTGAGGAGATCCATGTCAGCCGTTCCCCGACTTACCACTGCCCTGTCCGGACTGCCGCTGGGTTTGGAGCGCCAATTGCTCGCCAAGTCGGTCGCCATCGAGCATCGGCTGCGCAGCCAGTGGCTGGAACACGCGCCGCCGTTTTACGGTTCGGTGGATTTGCGCAACAGCGGTTTCAAATTAGCGCCGGTGGACACCAATCTGTTTCCCGGCGGCTTCAATAATCTGAATCCGGATTTTCATGCGCTGTGCGTGCAAGCCACGATGACGGCGGTGGAAAAAATTTGCCCCGAAGCGCGCGACGCACTGCTGATTCCCGAGAACCACACGCGCAATCAGTTTTATCTGCAAAACGTCGCCACCCTCGCGCGCATTTTGCGCCACGCGGGCATGAACGTGCGCATCGGCAGCCTGTTGCCGGGATTGGACGCACCGCGGGACGTGGAATTGCCCGACGGCAAAAAACTCACGCTGGAGCCGCTCAAGCGCTCCGGCAACCGTCTGGGCCTGGAGGGTTTCGACCCCTGTGTGGTGCTGCTGAATAACGACCTGTCGGCGGGCATACCCGAGGTGCTGCGTAATCTTGAACAGCCGCTGTTTCCGCCGCTGCATGCAGGCTGGGCGGTGCGCCGCAAGTCCATACACTTCGCCGCTTACAACGATGTAGCGAAAGACTTCGCGCAATTGCTCGGCATTGATCCGTGGCTGATCAATCCGTATTTCGAAATGTGCGGCAAGATTAATTTTCAGGAACATCAAGGCGAGGAATGCCTGGCGGGTTATGTATCGGAAATCTTGAACGACATACGCGCCAAATACAAAGAGTACGGCATCACCGATGCGCCATTTGTAATCGTCAAGGCCGATGCCGGCACCTACGGCATGGGCATCATGACGGTGAAGGATGCCTCCGAAGTGCGCGGGCTGAATCGCAGGCAGCGCAACAAAATGGCGGTGGTGAAGGAAGGCATGCAGGTGCAGGAGGTGCTGGTGCAGGAAGGCGTGTATACCTTCGAGACCGTGCGCGACGCGGTGGCCGAGCCGGTGGTGTATATGATGGATCGCTTTGTGGTGGGCGGCTTTTACCGGCTTAACACGCAACGCGGCACGGATCAGAATCTCAACGCGCCGGGCATGCAGTTTGAACCGCTGGCATTCGCCGAGCCGTGCTCGTCGCCGGACCCGGATGATCCGGATTGCGCGCCCAATCGTTTCTACGCCTATGGCGTAATTGCGCGCCTCGCCTTGCTGGCGGCTTCCATTGAGCTGGAGCGCACGGAATCGCTGATCCATTCTGAAGCTGCTGCATGAAGCTCGCGTTCGTCGTCGATCCGCTCGACGAATTCAAGATTTACAAGGACACCACGTTTGCGATGATGCGCGAGGCCGCGGCGCGCGGCTGTGAATTGCATACGCTGCAACAGGAAGACATTTTCTGGCGCAAGCACCGCGTGTCAGGCCATGCTGCGCGGCTGCATCTCACCGGTGAAACAGAAGCGTGGTATCGCGGCGATGCGGCTGCCGAAACCGATCTCGCGCTGTTCGATGCGGTGATCATGCGCAAGGATCCGCCGTTCGATATGGAGTACGTCTACAGCACCTATTTGCTGGAGGCGGCAGAAGCACAAGGTGCGCGCGTATTCAACCGTCCGCGCGCGATCCGTGATCACAATGAAAAAATGGCGATAGCGCGCTACGCACAATTCATAGCGCCGACGGTGGTTACGCGTCTTGAAAAAGTATTGCGGGCATTCCTTGCCGAACACCGCGATGTGATTTTTAAACCGCTCGATGGCATGGGTGGCGCGTCGATTTTTAGAGTGCGCCAGGATGACCCGAACGTGAGTGTCATCATCGAAACGCTCACGCAACTCGGTAGCCGCACCATCATGGCGCAGCGCTATTTGCCGGAAATCGCCGATGGCGACAAACGTGTGTTGCTGATCGGCGGCAAGCCGGCGCCGTTTTGCCTCGCACGCATCCCCAAGGCGGGCGAGACGCGCGGCAATCTGGCGGCGGGCGGCGCCGGTGTCGCGCGCGAACTCACCGCCCGCGACCGCGAAATCGCCGAAACACTGGCGCCGTTGCTGCACGCACAAGGGTTGCTGCTGGTGGGGCTGGATGTTATCGGCGCCTGCCTCACGGAAATCAACGTCACCAGCCCCACCTGCTTTCAGGAAATCACCCAGCAAACGGGCTGCAACGTCGCCGGATTGTTCATGGATGCCTTAGAAGCTGAAATAAAATAGTTAATTAAAACAATTGGTTACATTATTTTTCATTTTATCCTTCGACCATAAAACCACTAACTTGCGATTTTCTGCTTTTTGAGCATTCTATGTTGCAGCGCAATAGCGTAGAATTTCGCCGATTCACGATTAGCGTAGGCAACCATGATCGGCATACTGCTCATTACCCACGGCACGCTGGGCGAAAGCCTGATTCAAACGGCGACGCATGTGCTCAACAAACGCCCGGCGCAATTGCATCAACTCGGCGTAACCGCGCGCGATAACCCGCTGCTGCTGCCGCAGGCGCAGGCGCTGGTGAAAGAACTCAATGACGGCGACGGCGTGCTGATACTCACCGACATGTACGGCAGTTCGCCCTCCAATATTTCCGCGAAGCTGATCGTCCCCGGCCGGGTCGACGCCGTGGCAGGCGTCAATCTGCCGATGCTGATCCGTGCGCTCACCTACCGCGAAAAATCGCTCGAGGTCATGGTAAGCAAGGCCATCAGCGGCGGCTGCGAGGGTGTGCTGCGCGTGCCGGCGCCGGCGTTTGCCCTGCATCATGCTGCAACAGGAAGTTGAAATCATTAACCGGCTCGGGCTGCACGCCCGCGCCGCCGCAAAACTGACGCAAGTCGCTGCACAGTTCACCGCCGAAGTGTGGGTTGACCGCAAAGGACGCCGCGTCAACGCCAAAAGCATCATGGGCGTCATGATGCTGGCCGCGGCCAAAGGCACGCGCATCACCGTCGAAACCAACGGCGCCGACGAAGCGCCCGCGATGCTGGCAGTTACCGCGCTGATCGCGGACAAGTTCGGCGAAGGGGAATAGCGCTGCTGGTGACGGGTCGGGGCTGAGGCGCGAGGCGCGCACCATGGTAATCTTGTCGCCATGCGCCTCACCCCTCACGCCTCACGCTTCACGCAAAAATGAGTTTCACCCTCCACGGCATCGGCGTTTCCGGCGGCATCGCCATCGGGCGCGCGCACCTGGTATCGCATGCCACGCTGGAGGTTAACCATTACCTGGTGCCGCCGTCGCTGGTGGCTGCCGAGTCATTGCGTTTCGAAGCGGCGATCCACACCGTGCGCGCTGAATTCGACAAGCTGCGTGATGAACTGCGCACGGAAATTCGCGCCGGCGCGCCCGCCGAGTTCGCGGCGTTTGTTGACCTGCATCGTATGATCCTTGACGATGCCACGCTGTCGGTGGAGCCACGCCGCATCATTGAGACCGAGCAATGCAACGCCGAATGGGCGCTCAAGGTGCAGGCTGATGCGCTGCTCGCGCAGTTTGACGCGATTGAAGACAGCTATTTGCGCGAACGCCGTGCCGATGTGATTCAGGTGGTCGAGCGGGTGTTAAAAGCGCTTTCCGGAAAGCCGGGTTATGTGCCGCCGCCGGTGACGGATTCCGAGGAAGAATTGATCCTGGTGGCGCATGATCTTTCCCCCGCCGATGTGGTGCAGTTCAAGCGCCACCAATTCGCAAGTTTCATCACCGACATGGGCGGCGCCACTTCGCACACCGCGGTGGTCGCGCGCAGTTTGAATATCCCGTCCATCGTGGCGCTGCACCGCGCGCGCGAACTGGTGCGCGAAAACGAACGCATTATTGTCGATGGCTCGAACGGCGTGTTGATAGTCGATCCCGATGCGCGCGTGCTGGCAGAGTATCAGCGGCGCAAAGGTGAATTCGATGCCGGACGCCGCAAACTGTCGGGCCTGCGCGATACGCACGCGGTCACCCGCGACGGCATCGCCGTGGCGCTGCACGCCAACATCGAATTGCCCGAGGACGTTACCCAGGCGCTCGCCAACGGCGCTACCGGGATTGGGCTTTTCCGCAGCGAGTTTTTGTTTCTGAACCGCAGCGACCTGCCCGACGAGGAAGAACAGTTCGAGGCCTATCGCAATGTCGCGCTGGCGATGAAAGGTTTGCCGGTCACCATACGCACCTATGACCTGGGCGCGGACAAACAAACCGGCGAAGGCGCGCCCGCCGGGGCCAATCCCGCGCTGGGCTTGCGCGCGATTCGTCTGTGTTTGACCGAACCCCAGCGTTTCTCAAGCCAGTTGCGGGCGCTGCTGCGCGCGTCGCACTTTGGCCACATCAGCATCCTGATTCCCATGCTGGCGAGTTCCAGTGAAATTGATCAAACCCTGCACCTGATCGCGCGCGCCAAGGCGAGCCTGGATGATGACGGCCTGCCGTATAACCGCGAAATCAAAGTCGGCGGCATGATCGAAGTGCCTGCTGCGGCGCTGGCGCTGGATGTGTTTCTGCGCAAACTCGATTTTCTATCCATCGGCACCAATGACCTGATTCAGTATACGCTGGCCATCGACCGCACCGACGAAGCCGTGGCCTATCTGTATGACCCACTGCACCCGGCGATACTGACGCTGCTCGCCACCATTATCAAACGCGCCAACAAGGCCGGCGTTCCGGTCACCATGTGCGGTGAGATGGCCGGCGATACCGCATTCACGCGCCTGTTGCTGGGATTCGGGCTGCGCGCATTCTCGATGCACGCGGCGCACGTGCCCGACGTCAAGCAACAAGTGCTCAATACGGATGCCGGCGCGACCCAGCCTGTCGCTCGCCGCCTGCTAAAAGCAAGCGACCCCGTACGCTTGAAGGCGTTGCTCGCAAAACTCAACAGCGCCTGATCATGCTGCGTGCTCATGTTGCGTGAAATGACCCGTGTGCGCCAGCAGGACCCGGCATTGCGCCGGCGCTGGTTGGCTCAGCACCCGCAACCCCAAAGAAATTGACAAGCCGCGCCCGAGGGTGTAATGTAAGTCCTTGTTTTGACGCGCCGATTTGAAATCAGATTGCGGGCGCGCAATAAATCCGGCTAAAGAGATGGTGGCGGTTGGTAACAGCCACAAAACTCAGACCCGGTAATTGCGCAAGCTTGCCGGGTTTTTGTTTTATGGATACAACTACTAGCACGAGCACCCATGCCAGCGTAGGCGTGGTGACGCCGCAACGCGCGCACTTTCGCGAGCCGCTTACGCTTAAGTGCGGGCGTGCGCTTGCGAACTATGAACTCGCCTACGAGACCTATGGCACCTTGAACGCCGCTTGTTCCAACGCCGTGCTGGTGTGTCACGCGCTCAATGCCTCGCACCATGTCGCGGGGGTGTACGCGGATCAACCCAACGACGCCGGCTGGTGGGACAACATGATCGGCCCCGGCAAGCCGCTCGATACGCAGCGGTTTTTTGTGGTGGGGGTGAATAATCTGGGCGGCTGTCACGGCTCTACCGGGCCGTTGTCGATCAATCCCGCATCCGGCCAGCCGTGGGGCGCGGACTTTCCGGTGGTGACGGTGGAAGACTGGGTCAACGCGCAGGTGCGCCTTGCCGATCACCTGGGCATTCAGCAGTTCGCGGCAGTGATGGGCGGCAGCCTCGGCGCCATGCAGTGTTTGCAATGGAGCATTGCCTATCCGCAACGCGCGCGGCATGCGCTGGTGATTGCCTGCGCCCCCAATTTGTCGGCGCAGAACATCGCGTTTAACGAAGTCGCGCGGCAGGCGATATTGACCGACCCGGATTTTCATGGCGGCGATTATTATGCACACAAGGTGACGCCGCGCCGCGGCCTGCGGGTGGCGCGCATGGTGGGGCACATCACCTATTTGTCCGACGACGAAATGGCCAGCAAATTCGGCCGCACGCTTAAAGCGGGGCGCGTGAATTACAGTTTTGACAGCGAATTCGAAATTGAATCGTATCTGCGCTATCAGGCCGACAAGTTTTCCGGTTACTTCGATGCCAATACTTATTTGCGCATCACCAAGGCGCTGGATTATTTTGATCCGGCGTTTGCTCACGGCGGCGATTTGACCCGGGCGCTGGCGCCCGCGACCGCGGGTTTTCTGGTGGTGTCGTTCACCACGGACTGGCGGTTTTCGCCCGAACGCTCGCGTGAGATTGTGCACGCCCTGCTGAAAAATAAACGCGATGTTACCTACGCGGAAATCGACGCGCCGCACGGCCACGATGCGTTTTTGCTGGATGACGCGCGTTATCACAAGCTGGTGGCCGCGTACTTTGATCGCGTCCACGCTGAGGGTGCCGTATGAACGGCATCAGCATCGACCGCGCGGATTTTGCGGCGATCGCGCACTGGGTCAAAGCCGATGCGCGCGTGCTCGACCTGGGCTGCGGCGACGGTGCACTGTTCAAGTATCTTCAGCGCGAGCGTGCTATTTCAGGCTATGGCGTTGAAATAGACGACGCCAACGTGCTGGCGTGCGTTAAAAACGGCGTCAACGTGGTGCAGCGCAACCTGGAGCGCGGTTTACGCGAGTTTGACGATCAATCCTTCGATTACGTGATCTTGTCGCAGACGCTGCAGGCGATGCGCAACGGCGAGCGCATTCTTCATGAAATGCTGCGCGTCGGACGCGAAGGCATCGTCACCTTTCCGAACTTTGGCTACTGGCGCAATCGCATGCACGTGCTGCGCGGACGCATGCCGGTGTCGGAAAATTTACCCTACCAGTGGTTCGATACGCCGAACATACACCTGTGCACGCTGGACGATTTCGAAGGTTTTTGCAGCGAGCGCCATATCCGTATCCTTGAACGCAAGGTGCTGACCGGCGGGCGGCCGGTGCATACCTTACCCAATCTGTTGGGCGCTTTGGCTATTTATCACTTCGGCACGGGCTGAAAGCGCGGCGAATTTGGATCCGCCAGCCGCGTAATACTGCGTATCAGCATCAAGCCGGGAATCGCGATCAGCGTGCACAATGCGAAAAACCCGCCCCAGCCCATGCTCAACGCCAACCACCCGGTGGGCGCGGACAACAGCACGCGCGGGATACCCATCAGGCTCGACAGCAGGGCGTATTGCGTGGCGGTGAAGCGCCGGTTGGTTAGCGCACCCATGAAACCGACAAAGGCCGTGGTGCCCAGTCCACCGGTGAAATTCTCCAGCGCAATCACCGTTGCCAGCACGACGGTGTCGTGCCCCGCATAGGCGAGCGCGACAAAACCCAGCGTGGAGAGCATCTGCCCGAGACCGAAAATCCACAGCGCGCGCGCAAGTCCGATGCGCAGGATAAGAACCCCGCCGAGGGTGCCGCCGGCAAGGGTGGCCCAAAAGCCGAACAATTTGACCACCGCGCCGATTTCGGTTTTGCTGTAGCCGAGCTCCAGATAAAACGGCGTGGTCATGCTGGCGGCCATGGTGTCGCCGACTTTGTAGAGCAGGATGAACGCCAGCGCCAGCCATGCGCCGTCGCGTTCGATGTAATCGCGCAGCGGCAGAATAAATGCCTCGCGCAGTGTGGTGGGGCTACCCGCGGGCAGCAGCGGTTCCGGCGCGAAAAAGGTCACCATGACGCACGCCGCCATGCATGCCGCCATCAGTTGGTACATGAACGCAAACGAGGTGTGGTCGGCGAGGATCAGTCCGCCGCCGCCTGCGAGCAGCATGCCGACACGGTAGCCGTTGACGTACAGTGCCGCGCCCAGGCCCAGCTCGGTGTCGGAGAGGCTCTCGCGGCGGTAGGCGTCAATCACAATATCCTGCGATGCCGAGAAAAACGCGACGATCAACGATGCCACGGAAATCCACAGCAGATGATCCGGCGTGGGGCGCGCCAGACTGAGCGCTGCAAGCGCCGCCGCCAACGCGAATTGCATCAGCATCAGCCAGCCCCGCCGCCGCCCGCAACGCGCCAGTGCGTAGCGGTCAAACAGCGGCGCCCACAGAAATTTCAGCGTGTACGGCAGCCCGACCAGCGCGAACAGGCCGATCGATGCTAAATCAATGCCGCCCTCTTTCAACCACGCCTGCAATACCGAGCCGGTGAGCAGCAGCGGCAGCCCCGACGCAAACCCCATCAGCAACGCGATCAGCATGCGGCCGCTCAACATGGCCGCCAGCGTTTCGCGCCATGTGGGTGGTGTGGTGGCGGGTTTTTCCACGATCAAAGCGTGTAGTCGTAGTCGATGGTGAGCGGCGCGTGGTCGGAGAATTTTTGGTCTTTGTAAATCGCCACGCGCCGGGCGGTGGCGGCGAAGGCTGGTGTGGCGATGTGGTAATCAATGCGCCAGCCGACGTTTTTGGCATAGGCCTGCCCCCGGTTCGACCACCAGGTGTATTGTTCGGGGCGCTGGTCGATGCGGCGGAATACATCCACCCATTTCAGTTTGTCGAACACCCGCGTCAGCCACTCGCGTTCTTCGGGCAGGAAGCCGGAGTTTTTACGGTTGCCGCGCCAGTTTTTAAGGTCGATTTCCTTGTGCGCGATGTTCCAGTCGCCGCATACCACGATATCGCGGCCGCTGGCTTTGAGTTTTTTCAGATGCGGGTAGAATTTTTCCATGAAGCGAAACTTCGCTTGCTGGCGCGCCTCGCCGCTGGAACCCGACGGCAGGTAGACTGAAATCACCGACAGTTTGCCGGAAGATGTGTTGAAGTCCGCGCGCAGGTAACGGCCTTCATCGTCGAACTCCGCTACGCCGAACCCGGCTTTAACCGCCACCGGCTGTTGCCGGCTATAAAGGCCCACGCCGCTGTAGCCTTTTTTTTCGGCATAGTGAAAATGTCCGTGGTAACCCGCCGGGGCGAGCATTTCAGCGCTCATGTCAGCCTGCTGCGCCTTGATTTCCTGCACGCACAGCATGTCGGGTTTGTGTTTGGCCAGCCATATCAAAAAGCCTTTGCGCCCGGCCGAGCGGATACCATTCAAGTTGAGGGAGGCGATGCGTAGCATGGGTGTGGTGGTGTCGATAACGGTGATATTAGAGGAACGCCATAGTGTCAACCGCAAGCGGGCTCGCGCGCTATTGCAAGCAACGGACGGCGCTTGCCTGCACGTTATAATGACCGCAATTCAAGTAAACTGCCATGCTCCCATGTGAGAGGCCGAAAAGGCAACTGGGGCAACCGCGCTGGCACTGCCCTGATTTAAAACATTCGATAGCGAGAGGTAGATCATGAGTCGTTCTGGCATACACCTGACTGTAGCTGGCATTCTGATCCTTGCGCTTGGCGCGCCGCTTGTTCACGCGCAAAAAATTGTTTGCTGGAAAGACGCTGCAGGCAAGACAGTGGGTTGCGGCGACAAGGTCCCGCCTGAATACGCCAGCGGCGCCACCAAGGAGCTCGACAAGCAGGGCAACGTGCGCAAAACCGGCGAGTCCGTGGACGAGATGACCAAGCGCAAGGCGCGGGAAAAAGAGCAGGCGCGGGTGAAAGCGGAAGAAGACAAGCGCTTGGCCGAGCAAAAGCGCCAGGATTCCGCTCTGCTCAACACCTTTAGCAGCGAAAAAGAAATCGATCTGAAGCGTGATCGCGAACTGCTGGCGCTGAACAACATTATTACGCAGCAAAACGCAGCCTTGAAGTCCGCGAATGAGCGTCTGGCCGAGGGCAGGAAAAGCGCGGTGGAAACGGGCAAGGACAAGAAGCCCGCGCCGGCCGCTGCAAACGAAGATCTTGCGCGCGCCGAGCGTGATCAAACGCGCATTAGCGGCGACATTGCCGCCAACGAAAAAGCCAAGACCGATATCACCGTCAAGTATGCGGAATACCGCAAGCGTTTTGCGGAGCTGAAGAGCCCCGCGCCTGCAGCGGAAGTCAAAGCGGCCACGCCAGTGGCAACGGCCAAAAAATAATAACAACTACCACGCAATACCCTCGCGGCCTGGCCCGCACTACTGCGCCAGCTTGCGCTTCAATAACGCATTGACCTGCTGCGGATTGGCGCGGCCCTGGGTTGCCTTCATCGCCTCACCGACCAGCGAATTGAATGCCTTTTCCTTGCCGGCTTTGTAGTCCGCGACTTGCTGGGCGTTGGCTTTGATAACTTCATCGACGATTTTTGCTATCGCGCCGGCGTCGGATATTTGTTGTAACCCTTTGTTTTTAATAACAATATCTACCGCATTTACTGCACCTGAGGCGCCTGACCAAACCGCGTCAAAAACTTCCTTGGCGGTATTCCCGGATATCGCGCCTTCAGCAATGCGATCTACCAGCCGCCGCAACTGTGCGCCGCTGATTTTGCTTTGCGAGATTTCCAGACCCTCTTCATTGAGCCGCGCGTTGAGTTGCCCGGTAATCCAGTTCGCGCATAGCTTGGCTGTTCTCGCGTCCGCATCGCGCGCGGTAGCCTCAAAATAATCCGCCAGCTCGCGACTGCTGGTGAGCATCGCCGCATCGTAGGCGGTGATGCCATAACGCGCGGCAAAACGCGCCTGCCTGGCTGGCGGCAATTCCGGCAGCGTGGCGCGAATTTCTTCGAGCGTGGCTTCGCTGATCTCCAGCGGCAGCAGATCAGGATCGGGAAAATAGCGGTAGTCGTGCGCGTCTTCCTTCGAGCGCATCGAGCGCGTTTCGTCCTTGTCCGGGTCGTAGAGGCGCGTTTCCTGGCGGATGGCGCCGCCATCTTCGATGACCTCGATTTGGCGCCGCACTTCAAACTCGATCGCACGTTCCAGAAACCGGAACGAATTGAGGTTTTTGATTTCACAGCGCGTGCCGAGCTGGTCCGTGCCGGCGGGCCGCACCGAGACATTGGCGTCGCAACGAAACGAGCCTTCCTGCATATTGCCGTCGCAAATGCCGATCCAGCGCACCAGCGCATGCAACGCCTTGGCGTAAGCCACGGCTTCGGCGGATGAGCGCATGTCGGGTTCGGTGACGATTTCCAGCAGCGGCGTGCCTGCGCGATTCAGATCGATGCCGGTAGCGCCGTGAAAATCTTCGTGCAGCGATTTGCCGGCGTCTTCCTCGAGATGCGCACGCGTCAGCCGCACGGTTTTTTCCGTAGCGCCGACGTGAAAAGTCAACGATCCGCCCTCGACAATCGGCAACTCGTACTGGCTGATTTGATAACCCTTGGGCAAATCGGGGTAAAAGTAATTTTTGCGCGCAAACACCGAGCGGCGATTGATTTGCGCGCCGACCGCCAGCCCGAAGCGTATGGCCCGTTCCACCGCGCCCTGGTTAAGCACCGGCAGCACGCCGGGCAGGGCGATATCCACCGCGCACGCCTGCGTGTTGGGCGCGGCGCCAAACGCTGTGGAGGCTCCGGAAAATATTTTTGAAGCGGTGGATAACTGCGCGTGCGTTTCCAGACCGATGACGGTTTCCCATTGCATTTTTAAGTGCGTGAAAAGTGAACGGGTGAACGGGTGAACGGGTAACACCGCGCGGGGTTACTCGTTCACTCGTTCACTCGTTCACCCGTTCACCTCCCATGTTGTTCAATCAATCCCCGGCGGTAACCGTTGATGCCAATCCGTCGCCAGCTGATACTGATGCGCCACATTCAGCATGCGCGCTTCGGCGAAATAATTGCCGATAATTTGCAGCCCTGCCGGCAGTCCGCCGCGGTCGAATCCGCACGGGATCGACATCCCCGGCAGCCCCGCCAGATTGACCGCAATGGTATAAATATCCGACAGATACATCTGCACCGGATCCGCGAATTTTTCGCCGATTTTAAACGCGGCGGAAGGACTGGTCGGCCCCATGATGACATCGCATTGCTTGAACGCTGCGGTGAAATCCTGCGCAATCAGCCGCCGCAGTTTTTGCGCGCGGATGTAGTAGGCATCATAGTAGCCATGCGACAACACATAAGCGCCGATCAAAATTCGCCGCTTGACCTCTGCCCCAAAGCCTTCGGCGCGGGTTTTTTCATAAAAGCTGGTGAGATCGGCATAGTCGGTGGCGCGATGGCCGTAACGCACGCCGTCATAACGCGCCAGATTGCTCGACGCCTCCGCCGGAGCCAGCACGTAATACACCGGCACCGACAGCGCCATGTTGGGCAGGCTGACATCCACGATTTCGCAGCCCAGCTTGCGGTATTCCGCGATCGCGGCTTCGACCGCTTTAATCACGTCCTGCGACGCGCCGGCGGCGCAAAACTCGCGCGGCAATCCGATGCGCAGGCCCGCCAGCGGCTGGGCGAGATGCCGTGTGTAATCCTCGGTCTCGCGTTGCAGGCTGGTGGAGTCGCGCGCGTCGAAACCCGCCATCACATTCAGCATCAACCCCAGGTCGTAGGCTGTGCGCGCCATCGGCCCGCCCTGATCCAGGCTCGAGGCAAAAGCGATCATGCCGTAGCGCGACACCACGCCGTAGGTGGGTTTCAGACCGCAGATGCCGGTAAATGATGCCGGCTGGCGAATGGAGCCGCCGGTGTCGGTGCCGGTTGCCGCGGGCGCCAGCCGCGCCGCTACTGCCGCAGCCGAGCCGCCCGAACTGCCGCCGGGCACGCGCTTGACGTCCCACGGGTTGCGCACCGGGCCGTAAAACGAGGTCTCGTTCGACGAGCCCATGGCGAACTCGTCCATGTTGGTTTTGCCCAGATTCACCGCGCCCGCCGCGTTGAAGCGCTCAATCACATGCGCGTCATAGGGCGACACAAAATTTGACAGCATTTTCGAACCGCAGGTGGTGCGCCAGCCCTGCACGCAGAAAATGTCCTTTTGCGCTATCGGCACGCCGGTCAGCGGCTGCGCCTTGCCCGCCGCCCGCTGCGCGTCGGCGGCGCGCGCCTGGGCCAGACTCTTATCAGCATCGACGCTGATAAAGCAATTGTAGACGGCATCGAAGCTGTTGATTCTATTGATATAAAACTGCGTAACTTCGACGCTTGAGTAATTTCCAGCGGCCAGCCCGTCAGCCAGTTGGCGGAGTGTTGCGTGTTGCATGATGCGCCTAATATCGCGGGTTTCCCCACCCCATCCTGTGTTCTGTTCGATGCCCTATTCGATCACTTTGGGCACCAGGTAAAGCCCTGCGTCGACCTCTGGCGCAAGCGCCTGGAAGCGGTTGCGCTGGTCCAGTAAATCTGCGGCGTCCGCGGCTTCGGTGACGGCATCGATGCGCAGACGCTGCCCCAGGTCCTGCGCGTGCGACATGGGTTCAATCGCGCTCACATCCACCGCCTCCATTGCAGCGATCAATTTAAAAATACCGGTGAGCTGCGTGTGCGTGGCGGCTGCTTCGTCATCGTTGATCGCGATGCGCGCCAGATGCGCCACACGCTTCACGTCGTCCACAGTCAGGGCCATAAAATTTACCGGAAAATTCTACAAAAAGCCGAGTGCCGAGAGTATCATAACCACCCATCAATCGCGTGTGATACGGCGCGCGATTCATTGCACGATTTAGCCTGTGATTCACCCCGTGTAACACCCTCACCCGAAAGCCCCTATGTTTGGTTTCTTCAGCAACTACTTCAAGGACGATCTCGCAATAGATCTCGGTACCGCGAATACGCTGATTTTCATGCGCGGTAAAGGTATCGTGCTCGACGAGCCGTCGGTGGTGGCGATACGCCAGGAGGGCGGTCCCAACGGTAAAAAGGTGATGCAGGAAGTGGGCCTCGCCGCGAAGCAGATGCTGGGCCGCACCCCGGGCAATATTACCGCGATTCGTCCGATGAAAGATGGCGTCATCGCTGATTTCACCGTCACCGAGCAGATGCTGAAGCACTTCATTCGCAAGGTTCACCGCTCGCATATATTCAAACCGAGCCCGCGCATCATCATTTGCGTGCCCTGCGGCTCGACGCAGGTCGAGCGCCGCGCCATCCGCGAATCCGCATTGGGCGCCGGCGCCTCCAAGGTGAATCTGATCGAAGAGCCGATGGCCGCGGCCATCGGCGCCGATCTGCCGGTCGGTGAGGCCACCGGTTCCATGGTGGTGGACATCGGCGGCGGCACCACCGAGGTGGGCGTGATCGCATTGGGCGGTCTGGTCTACAAAGGTTCGGTGCGCGTCGGCGGCGACAAGTTCGACGAAGCCATCATCAACTACATCCGCCGCAACTACGGCATGTTGATCGGCGAAACCACCGCCGAGCAGATCAAAAAAGAAATCGGCTCTGCGTTTCCGGGCTCCGAAGTGCGTGAAAAAATAGTCAAGGGCCGCAATCTTGCCGAAGGCATACCGCGCAGTTTCACCATCACCAGCAATGAAATTCTCGAAGCGCTGACCGACCCGCTGAACAGCATCGTCAGCGCGGTGAAATCGGCGCTGGAGCAAACGCCGCCCGAATTGGCGGCAGACATCGCTGAAAAGGGCATGGTGTTGACGGGCGGCGGGGCGCTGTTACGCGATATCGACCGTTTGCTGATGGAAGAAACCGGCCTGCCGGTGGTGATCGCCGATGATCCGTTAACCTGCGTTGCACGAGGCTCAGGCAAAGCGCTGGAGGAGCGCTACAACACCATCTTCACCTATGACGATTGAGCCGCCGCGCAAAACACGCTGCAGCGCCTGCGCCCGCGCGTAACTGTTTCCTTCCGCTCGAGCGATGGAACACACAACGCCACCGTTCTTCAAAACCGGCCTCAGTCCGCTTACCCGCCTGCTGATATTCTGTGCGTTGTCATTGGCGCTGCTGGTCTCCGACACGCGCTTGAAGCACCTCGACGCGATACGGCAAACACTGGCCGTGGTGATGTATCCGTTGCAGCGCATCGCCGCCGCGCCTGCCGGCCTCGCGCGCCGCGCAGGTGAGTTCTTCGTCACCCACGCCTCGCTGCGCGAAGAAAACACGCGGCTCGCGCAGGAAAATCTCGCCGGCGCCACGCGCACGCAAAAGACCGCTGCGCTGGAAGCGGAGAACGCGCACTTGCGCAAAATGCTCGCGGCGCGTGAAACGCGCGCCAGGCGTTCGACGCTGGCCGAGATACTCTACGCCGCGCGCGATCCGTTTTCGCAGCGCATAGTCATCGACAAAGGCCTGCAGCACGATGTGCAAAATGGCAATCCGGTGATCGATGCCTCCGGCGTGGTGGGACAGGTGACGCGGGCCTATCCGATGCTGGCTGAAGTGACGTTGATCACCGACAAGGGACACCTGATTCCGGTGCTCAATGTGCGCAGCGGCCTGCGTTCGGTGTTGGCAGGCACCGGCGTGCATGGTGTGCTGGAACTGCAGTTTGTGCCGCTGAACGCGGACGTGCAAAAGGGCGATCAATTGGTGACCTCCGGCATCGACGGCATCTATGCGCCGGGGTTGCCGGTGGCTGAAGTCATCGCCATCGAACCCAATCCGGCGGCTACCTTTTCCAAAGTGACCTGCCGTCCGCTCGGTGGCGTGAGCAGCAACACCCATGTATTTGTGGTGCAGGGCGCCGAAGCGCTGCCGCCGCGTCCCGACGCCGAATTAGCCCCGCGCGGCCGCAAAGGCAGGAAGGGCGGATGATTAATCTGTATGCGGGCGCGCAGCAGGAGATTCTGAAACCCGCGAATCCCGGCTTCATCATCTTCACCTTGTTGATGGCGCTGCTGCTTAATCTGCTGCCGTGGTCGGGCTGGGGCTGGTGGGTGCGTCCTGATTTCGCCGCGCTGGTGTTGTTGTACTGGTGCATCGAACAGCCGCGCAAGATCGGCTTCAGCGTGGCGTGGCTGCTGGGGCTTTTGATGGATGTCGCCGACGGCAGCCTGTTCGGGCAGCACGCGCTGGCCTACACCATCCTGACCTTTGCGGGACTCGTGCTGCACCGGCGCGTGCAACGCTTTTCCGTCACCCCGCAAGCGCTGCATGTGCTGCCGCTGTTATGGTTAAACGACACCATCCTGCTGCTGGTACGCCTTGCCACGGGCAGCGATTTTCCCGGCTACTGGTATTTTTTCAGCAGTGTGATCGGCGCACTGCTGTGGCCCGCGGTTTCGTTCCTGCTCAAGCTGCCGCAGCGGCCGCGCATCGATGGGGACCATGCCTAAGCTGTTGTTCAGCGCGGGCGTGGAGTTCCGCGATTCGCAGCGCGAACTGCAGCAGTACAAGCTGCGGCTGGTGGTGCTGACTTTTTTTGTGCTGTTGATGTTTGCGCTGCTGTTCGCGCGGTTTGTGTATTTGCAGGTAATGCAATACAGTCATTACCACACGCTGGCGGAAGCGAACCGAATTTCCGTGGTGCCGGCCACACCCGGCCGCGGCGTGATCAGCGACCGCAACGGCGTCCAGCTCGCCTACAACTACACCGCGCACACCCTGGAAATCACCCCAAGTAAAACCGGCGACGTCGACGTCACCATCGACAGTCTGAGTGAAATCGTCGAGATCACGCCGCGCGACCGGCGGCGCTTTCGCCAGTTGCTCGACGAAAGCAAAAGCTTCGAAAGTCTGCCCATACGCTCGCGCTTGTCCGATGAAGAAATCGCGCGCTTTGCCGCGCACCGCTATCGCTTTCCAGGGGTCGAGATCAAGGCGCGGTTGTTCCGGCAGTACCCGCAGGGCGAACTGTTTTCGCATGTTGTCGGCTACATCGGGCGCATCAACCAAAAAGAACTCGACCGGCTCGATGAGAGCGGCGAACTCGCCAATTATCGCGGCACCGACACCATCGGAAAAATAGGGCTGGAACAAAGTTACGAGCGCCTGCTGCATGGCACGACCGGTGTCGAGCAAGTGGAAATCGATTCCGCCGGACGCGCGGTGCGTTTGCTGTCGCGCACGCCGCCCACTTCCGGCGCCAATCTGGTGTTAAAACTCGACGCCGGGCTGCAGGCGCTGGCGTTCAAGGCCTTTGGTGACCGGCGCGGCGCGCTGGTGGCGCTGGATCCGCAAAGCGGCGGGGTGCTGGCGTTTGTAAGCAAGCCGGGGTTTGATCCCAACCTGTTCGTTGACGGCATCGACCCGCAAAGCTGGAATGAATTACGCAATTCGCCGGATCACCCGATGTTGAACCGCGCGCTCGCCGGCACCTACCCGCCGGGTTCGACCTTCAAACCGTATATGGCGCTGGCGGCGTTGACCAATGGCAAACGCACGCCACAACACGCCATTTCCGATCCCGGGTTTTTCTGGATGGGCAACCATCAGTTTCGCGATGACCTCGTGGGCGGGCATGGCTGGGTGGATATGTACAAATCCATTGTGGTGTCGTGCGATACGTATTACTACATTCTTGCCAATGATCTGGGTATCGACTCGATCGCGAAATTCATGTCCCAGATTGGATTTGGCTCTCGCAGCGGTATCGATTTAGCCGGCGAGGCGGCGGGCACATTGCCGTCGAAGGAATGGAAAAAAAAGCGCTTTAACCGCGACTGGTTCGCGGGCGAAACGGTCAGCGTTGCGATCGGCCAGGGCTACAATGCCTATACCCCGTTACAGATGGCCTCAGCGATGGCTACGCTGGCCAACGACGGGGTGATGTTCCGGCCGCATATTGTTGACTTTATTGAAGACGTTCGCACCAAGGGGCGCACGCCGGTGGAGCCGAAACCGCTGCGCACGCTGGAGTGGAACCCGGAACATATCGCCGTCATCAAAAAAGCGCTGGTCGGTGTTAACAAGGAAGGCACCGGCGCCGGGGTGTTTGCGGGCGCGGAATACACCAGTGGCGGAAAAACCGGCACCGCACAGGTTATTGCGATCAAACAGGGCGAGAAATACATCGAAAGCCGGGTGCAGGAACGCTTCCGCGACCACGCGCTGTTTATCGCCTATGCGCCCGCCGACAATCCGCGCATCGCGTTGGCAGTGATCGTGGAAAATGCGGGCTTCGGCGCTAAAGCAGCGGCGCCGATTGCGCGTCAGGTAATCGATTACTTCCTGCTCGGCAAAGAGGCGCCGGTAACAGCCGCGACCGCGCCCGCGGGGGCCAAGCGGTGATTGCCTATTACCTGCGGCGCTTTACGCGGCTGCTGAGCGCGCACATCGACGGACCATTGCTGGGCGCGGTATTGCTGCTGATGGGTGTCGGCCTGACGGCTTTATACAGTGCATCCAACGCGGGCTGGCCACGCGTATCCGGGCAGATGGTGAACATGCTGGTGGCGCTTGCCGTGATGTGGATCGTCGCCAATGTGCCGCCACACGTTTTGATGCGCCTGGCGTTGCCGGTGTTCATTGTTGGCCTGATATTGCTGGTGGGCGTGGCGCTTAAAGGCGAAGTCATTAACGGCGCGCGCCGCTGGCTGAACCTGGGCGTGACGCGCATCCAGCCGTCGGAACTGATGAAAATCGCGGTGCCCCTGATGCTGGCGTGGTATTTCCACCACTACGAAGGCACTTTGCGCGCACGCAATTTTGTATGGGCCGCGATGCTGTTGTTTGTGCCGGTGGGATTGATCGTGCGCCAGCCCGATCTGGGCACCGCGGTATTGATACTCGCCAGCGGCGGCTACGTGTTGTTTCTCGCGGGCCTGTCGTGGAAGATCATCAGCGGGCTGGGCGTGGCGGCCCTCGCCAGCGCGCCGATTTCATGGTCGTTGATGCACGACTACCAGCGCCAGCGCATACTGACGTTTATCAACCCGCTGGACGATCCGCTCGGTTCGGGTTATCACACCATACAGTCCACCATAGCCGTGGGTTCGGGCGGCGTCACCGGCAAAGGGTGGATGAACGGAACGCAAACGCATCTGGATTTCATACCCGAGCGCACCACGGATTTTATTTTCGCGGTGTACTCCGAGGAATTCGGCTTGCTGGGAAATTCCATCCTGCTGGGTCTCTATCTGCTGGTGATTCTGCGCGGTATCGCGATCGCCTCGCACGCGCCGACCTTGTTTACGCGGCTGCTGGCGGGCGCGGTAACCCTCACCTTTTTTACCTACGCCTTCGTCAACATGGGCATGGTGAGCGGCATTTTGCCGGTGGTGGGCGTGCCCTTGCCGATGATCAGCTACGGCGGCACCTCGCTGGTGTCGCTGTGTCTGGGACTGGGCATCCTGATGAGCATCCATACCCATCGCAAGCTGGTGCATACTTAGGGCTTAGGACTGAGGACTTAGGACTGAGGACTTAGGACTGAGTGATGGGGAGCGCATCGTGACGAATCGGTTCTTACGCCTGCTTGGCCGCGCCGGCTTGCCGCTGCACGAGCTTGCTCAGTCCTTAGTCCTCAGTCCTCAGACCTGCTTTTTGCTAGTCGCAATAGCGCTTGCGCTCACCGCCTGCGGCACAACGTCCAAACGCCAAGCGCCCATCGCGAAAGCGCCGCCGACCCCCACCAAAGGCGGCGGTTACTATCTTGACGATGGCCCCGGCGCCTATCCACCGGCGAATATTGATGCCATTCCCGACGCCACGCCGCGTGCTGAACCGCTGCACCGTGGCGCACTGCGGCCTTACACCGTAATGGGGCGCAGCTATGTGCCGATGACGGCCGTCGGCCCCTACCGCGCGCGCGGTGTGGCCTCGTGGTATGGCCGGCGTTATCACGGCAAGCTGACGGCTAACGGCGAAACCTACGACATGTACGGCATGAGCGCCGCGCATCCGACGTTGCCGTTGCCCAGCTACGTGCGGGTGACCAGCATCGCCAACGGCAAATCCGTGGTGGTCAGAGTCAATGATCGCGGGCCGTTCATCGACAGCCGCCTGATCGATTTGTCGTACACCGCGGCGTTCAAGCTGGGCATCATCGCGGGCGGCAGTGCGCTGGTGGAGGTGGAAGCTGTCGGGCCCGGCATGGCGCCGCCGACGCACACGCCCCCCGCACCGGCGGTCAACGCGGCTGCCGTGGAAGCGCCCGCCGCCGAGCGCCAGCTGCCGCTGGCTGCGGAAGTCAGCGGCATTCATTTGCAACTGGCGGCGTTCGGCGCACGAGAAAACGCCGAAGCCTATGCGTCGCGCCTGCGCGGCGACCTCGCGTGGCTGGCTGACCAACTGCATATCTATGCGCGTGACGGACTGTTTCGTGTACTCGCCGGACCTTATCCGGGCGCGGGTGAGGCACGCGATGCAGCCGATAAAATCAGTCTGACGCTGGGCATTAAGCCTTTTACGCTGATCAAATAAAATGTATATAAAACAATTGGTTACGCTATATAGTCGGATTGCGCCCAGGCGAAGGCTTACGCCGCGAATGGTATAATTCGCAGTGTGCGGGCGTCGCATCACAAGTGCCAGCGCCCGCTCGCCAAGTCCCCGCCAGCCTTACAAAGGTATTTCCCATGGACCTAAAAGATCTCCCTGCCGATGCCGATCCGCAAGAAACCCGCGAGTGGCTGGATGCGCTGGATGCGGTGATCGCGCATGAGGGGCCGCAGCGCGCCAAATTTCTGCTCGAACAGCTGGTGGCGCGCGCGCGCGGATCGGGCGCCTACATCCCGTACAACGCGAATACCGCCTACAGGAACACCATCCCCACCGAACACGAGGAACGCCTGCCGGGCGACCCTGAGATGGAGCACCGTATACGCTCGCTGGTGCGCTGGAATGCGATGGCGATGGTGGTGCGCGCCAACAAGACGTCATCCGAGCTGGGCGGACATATCGCGAGTTTTGCGTCCGCGGCGACCTTGTATGACGTGGGCTTTAATCATTTTTTTCGCGCCGCCAATGATAAATTTCTGGGCGATCTGATTTTCTTTCAAGGGCATTCCGCACCGGGTGTGTATGCGCGCGCGTTTCTCGAAGGACGCATCAGCGAAGAGCAGTTGGTGCATTTCCGACAGGAGGTTGCCGGCAAAGGCCTGTCGTCGTATCCGCACCCGTGGCTGATGCCCGACTTCTGGCAATTTCCCACGGTGTCGATGGGCCTGGGGCCGCTGATGGCCATTTATCAGGCGCGTTTCATGCGCTACCTGCGCGACCGCAGTATCGTGGAGCGGCAGGGGCGCAAGGTGTGGGCGTTTATGGGCGACGGCGAAATGGACGAGCCCGAATCGCTGGGTGCGATTTCGCTGGCGGGGCGCGAAAAACTCGACAACCTGATTTTTGTAATCAACTGCAATTTACAGCGTCTCGATGGCCCGGTGCGCGGCAACGGCAAGATCATTCAGGAGCTGGAGGCGCATTTTCGCGGCGCAGGCTGGAACGTGATTAAAGTGGTGTGGGGTTCGTACTGGGATCCGCTGTTCATGAAAGACAAGTCCGGTATGCTGCTCAAACGCATGGAGGAGTGCGTGGACGGCGAATATCAGGCGATGAAAGCGCACGATGGCGCGTTTGTGCGCAAACATTTCTTCGGCAAGTATCCCGAGCTCGAGGCGCTGGTGGCCAACATGTCGGACGACGACATCTGGCGTTTGAATCGCGGCGGGCACGATCCGCACAAAATGTACGCGGCCTATGCCGCGGCGTTCAAACATCAGGGCCAGCCCACGGTGATTCTCGCCAAAACCATCAAAGGCTACGGCATGGGCGAGGCGGGTGAAGGACAAAACATCACCCATCAGCAAAAGAAAATGGGCACCTCATCGATCAAGGCGTTTCGCGATCGTTTCAGCTTGCCGATTCCCGACGAGCAGCTGGAAGAAGTGCCGTTTTATCGTCCGCCCGAAGACGCGCCGGAAATGCAGTATCTGCGCAGCCGCATTACGGCGATGGGCGGCTCCCTGCCCTCGCGCCGCCGCCGCGCGACGCCGCTGGAAGTGCCGCCGTTATCGGCATTCGAGGCACAGTTAAAAGGCACTGCGGATCGCGAAGTGTCCACCACCATGGCGTTCGTGCGCATTTTGAATACGCTGGTGCGCGACAAGAAAATCGGTAAATTCGTGGTGCCTATCGTACCCGACGAATCGCGCACCTTCGGCATGGAAGGCATGTTCCGCCAGCTCGGCATTTATTCCAGCGTGGGCCAGCTCTACACGCCGCAGGACGCCGATCAGCTGATGTTTTACAAGGAGGACAAAAGCGGGCAGATTCTGCAGGAAGGCATCAACGAGCCTGGCGCCATGTCGTCGTGGATAGCCGCCGCCACCGCCTACAGCACGCATGGCCAGATGATGGTTCCGTTTTACATTTTCTATTCCATGTTCGGTTTTCAGCGCATCGGCGATCTGGCATGGGCCGCCGGTGACATGCGCGCGCGCGGCTTTTTGCTCGGCGGCACCGCCGGCCGCACCACCTTGAACGGCGAAGGCCTGCAGCACGAAGACGGTCACAGCCACATCACCGCGGCCACCATACCCAACTGCCTGGCCTATGACCCGACGTACGCCTATGAACTGGCGGTGATTATTCAGGACGGCATGCGGCGCATGTATCAGGAACAGGAAGACGTGTTCTATTACATCACCGTGATGAATGAAAATTACACCCACCCGGCGATGCCTGAGGGTGTGGAAAAAGGTATTTTGCGCGGCATGTATTTGCTGTCCGAAGGCAAAGCCCGGAAAGATCAGCCCAAGGTGCAGTTGCTGGGCAGCGGCGCCATATTGCGCGAGGTGATCGCCGGCGCCGCGCTGCTCGAAAAAGACTACGGCGTCGCCGCCGATATCTGGAGCGTCACCAGCTTTAATCAATTGCGGCGTGATGGTCTGGATGCGCAGCGCTGGAACACGCTGCATCCCGAAGATGCGCCGCGCGAGGCTTATGTCGCGCAATGCCTTAAAGATCGCGCCGGCCCGGTGATTGCGGCTACCGATTACATGAAAGCCTACGCCGATCAGATCCGCGCGTTTTTGCCCACGCCGCATTACGCCGTGCTCGGCACCGACGGCTTCGGCCGTTCCGACACGCGGCGCGCGTTGCGTCATCATTTCGAGGTCGATCGAAACTTCGTCGCGGTGGCGGCGCTCAAAGCACTCGCCGATCAGGAGGCGGTGCCGCGCGCAAAAGTGGCTGATGCGATCCAGCGTTATGGCATTGATCCGGACAAACCCAATCCGGTGCAGGTTTGATCAACGAGACCCCGTGAATCCATGAGCAACGTAGTGGAAGTCAAAGTCCCCGACATCGGGGACTTCAAGAACATCCCGGTGATCGAGGTGTTCGTTAAACCCGGCGACACGGTCAAGGTCGAAGATGCGCTGATGACGCTCGAGTCCGACAAGGCGACGATGGATGTGCCGTCGCCCGCGAGCGGCGTGGTGAAAGCGATCCTGGTCAAGACCGGCGACAAGGTGTCCAAGGGCACGCCGGTGCTGATGCTGGAGCCGCTGGCGGCGCCGGCTGCGGTCGCCACGCCGGTTGCAAAAACGGCTGCCGCGCCGGTTGCGGTTGCGCCTGTAGCGGCGCCCACGGCGGTACCGCCGGCGCCAGTGATCCCGGTGGCGCCAGCAGCAGCAATGGCGCCGCAAGGTTCCGCGGACAGCCCCGCTCACGCCAGTCCGTCCGTGCGGCAATTCGCGCGCGAACTCGGCGTTGACCTGCCGCGTCTCCAAGGCAGTGGCCCGAAAAATCGCATCCTGCGCGAAGACGTGCAGGCCTTCGTCAAAGCGCAATTGGCCAAAACCCGTAACGATGCGCCTGGCACATCCCCCGCCGCCGGGCCGGGATGGAATCTGCCGCCGATGCCGCAGATTGATTTCTCGAAATTCGGCGCGGTCGAAAGCAAGCCGCTATCGCGCATCCGCAAGCTGTCGGGCGGATTTTTGCATCGCAATTGGGTGAGCATTCCGCACGTTACCCAGCACGACGAAGCCGACATCACCGAGCTGGAGGCTTTCCGCAAATCACAGGCCGGCGAGGCCAACCGCAAAGGCATCAAATTCACCCTGCTGGGCTTTTTGATGAAGGCCTCGGTGGTGGCGCTAAAGCAGTTTCCTGAATTTAATTCGTCGCTGTCGGCCGACGGCGAAAGTCTCACCTTGAAGCAGTATTTTCATATTGGCGTCGCGGTCGATACGCCCAATGGCCTGGTGGTGCCGGTGATACGCGACGTCAACAAAAAGGGCCTGCTTGATATCGCGCAGGAACTCGGTGCGGTAAGCGAACGCATGCGCAGCGGCAAAATCGCGCCGGCGGATGTGCAAGGCGGCTGTTTTTCGATTTCAAGCCTGGGCGGACTCGGTGGCACGATGTTCACGCCCATCATCAACGCGCCTGAAGTCGCCATACTCGGTGTCGGCAAGGCAACCCTGAAACCGCTGTGGGACGGCAAGGCATTCCAGCCACGGCTGATGCTGCCGTTGTCGCTGTCGTATGACCATCGTGTGATCGATGGCGCACAGGGCGCGCGCTTTATTTCGTTTCTGTCGCAGACGCTGGCGGACATACGCCGCCTCGTACTCTGATTGCTCTGATTGCCTTGAACGGATTGATGCATAAGGCCATCGGCATACTCGGCGGTACTTTCGATCCGATACACTACGGCCACTTGCGGCTGGCGCAGGAGGTCAGCGAAGCGCTGGGCCTTGCGCAAACGCGCTTTATACCCGGGGGCACACCACCGCATCGTGCCGCGCCGCAAAGCGCAGTGGCGCAGCGCGTGGCGATGGTGAAACTGGCGATTGCGGACAACCCCTTGTTTGCCATTGACGAGCGCGAGACGCACCGCCGCGGTCCCTCGTACAGTTTTGACACGCTGTCGGAATTACGCGCCGAACTGGGGGCCGCACAACCGCTGGTGCTGATGATGGGGGCGGACGCGTTTGTTGCCTTCAACCGCTGGCATCGCTGGCGCGAAATTTTCAGCCTTGCGCACATCGCGGTGGCGCACCGCCCGGGCGCCGCGCTGGCGGATATCCAGGATGAATCTCTGGCGCGCGAGCTTGCACAACGCCGTACGCCTGATGCCGCCATGGTGCATCGCGCGTGCGCAGGATCGATCGTGGTGGCGCCGATTACCGCACTGGATATTTCGGCCACCGCGATCCGGGCGGCGATCCACGCCCGGCGCAGTGTGCGTTATCTGCTGCCTGCTGCCGTGCTCGCGCACATCGCTAGTAACTATCTGTTTTTAAAGGACAATTTATAATCATGCGCCTGGACAAATTAACCCGTGCGGCATTCGATGCACTGGAAGACGTGAAAGCACGTGACATTCAGGTGTTCGATGTAAAAAAAATGACAGCGTTTTTCGACACCGTGATCGTCGCCAGCGGCGACTCCAACCGGCAGTGCCGCGCGCTCGCCAACCGCGTGCAGGAAATGGTCAAAGCCGCCGGCGGCAAGGTCTACGGCGTCGAAGGCGAACAAACGGGCGAGTGGGTGCTGGTGGATATCGGTGCGACCGTGATACACATCATGCAACCGGCGATACGCCAGTACTACAATCTCGAAGAACTGTGGGCGCCGCCGCCCAAACGCGCCAAGGCCGGCAAACCAGCCACGGCGGTCAAGACCAGCAAGCCCTCCACGCCCGCCAAACCGCGCGCCAAACGCGCAGTCCCAAAGTAACCCGGTGACGCGGTGAGGCCGTGAAGCTCTGTGTGCTGGCGGTGGGACACCGCATGCCCGAATGGATCAACAGCGGGTTTAGCCAGTACGCCAGACGCCTGCCCCGCGAAATGCCGCTGGCGCTGATTGAACTTAAGCCGGAACCGCGCGGCGCCGCATCCGGCGCCGGTGATGCCGCGCGGGTGCTGAACAAGGAAGCACAGCGCATCGAAGCGGCGCTGCCAAAAAACGCGCTGACGGTGGTGCTGGATGAGAGCGGCAAAAGCGTGTCCACACGGCAACTGGCACAGCGCATGCTGCAGTGGCGCAACGGCGGCCGGGACGTGGCGTTTGTCATCGGCGGCGCCGATGGCACGGCGGCGCGTTTGAAATCCGGCGCGCACTGGCTATGGTCGCTGTCACCGCTGACGCTGCCACATGGTCTCGTGCGGGTGGTGCTGGCCGAGCAGTTGTACCGCGCCGCGGCTATCCTCGGCAATCACCCGTATCATAGGGATTGAACAGCAGGACTGAGGGCTTAGGACTGAGGACTGAGTAACCCCGTTGCGGCCCTTGCTCAGTCCTCAGTCCTCAGTCCTAAGTCCTCGTTCCAAAGTCCTAACAATGTCTACCAGCGACAAACCCATTTATCTGGCTTCGCGCAGCGCACGGCGGCGCGCGCTGTTACAGCAGATCGGCGTCGATCACGAACTCCTGTTGCTGCGCGAAGATGCCAAACGCAGTCTGGACGTGGACGAGACCCCGCAGACTAACGAAGCGCCACGCGACTACGCCTTGCGTGTGGCCAGCGCCAAGGCCCGCGCCGGGTTGAACGCCCTGGCGCGGCGCGCGGGTGTGCCAAAGCCGGTGCTCGCCGCCGACACTACCATTGCACTGGATGAACGCATCATCGGCAAACCGCGCGATGCCGCGCACGCGCAGGAAATTCTTGCCGCGCTCAGCGGCCGCGAACACACCGTGATTACCGTGGTGGCGATGGCGTTCGCCGCGCATTTCGAAACGCGCGTAAGCATATCCAGCGTGCGGATGCAGCCGCTGGATAGCGCGCGCATACACCGTTACGTTCAAACGGGCGAGCCCATGGACAAGGCCGGCGCGTACGCGGTGCAGGGCCGCGCTGCCGCGTTCATCACACGCATCGAAGGCAGTTACTCCGGTATCATGGGCTTGCCGCTGGCGGAAACGGCGGAGTTGCTGGCGTTGTTTGGCATACAGACGTAAATCGTGAACGAGTGAACGGGTGAGCGAGTGAACGAGAAAAAGCGGCCACCGATGGGGTTACCCGTTCACTCGTTCACTCGTTCACCCGTTCACGGCTTGTAAGCAATGAGCGAAGAAATACTCATCAACGTTACTCCGCAGGAGACGCGCGTCGCCGTTATCGAGAACGGCGTGATGCAGGAATTGCATGTGGAGCGCACCTCCGCGCGCGGTCTGGTGGGCAACGTCTACATGGGCAAGGTGGTGCGGGTGCTGCCCGGCATGCAATCGGCGTTTGTCGATATCGCGGGTGACCGCGCGGCGTTCCTGCATGTCGCCGACATCTGGGGCAGCAGACAAAACGGCAGCAGCGGGCCGCCTATTGAACAATTGCTCGCCGAGGGTCAGAACCTGATGGTGCAGGTAGTGAAAGACCCGCTGGGCACCAAGGGCGCGCGGCTCTCCACGCAAATCAGCATCGCCGGGCGGTTCCTGGTGTATCTGCCGCAGGACGACGCTTACATCGGCATCTCGCAACGCATCGAGGATGAAGAAGGCCGCGCGCATTTGCGTGAAAAACTGCAAAGCCTATTGCCCTGCGGCGAAAAGGGCGGCTACATCATACGCACCATGGCAGAGACTGCCTCCGAAAGTGAAATGGCTTCCGATCTCGCCTTTCTGCACAAGATTTGGAGAGGCATACAGGAACACGCGCGCAGCGCAGCGCCACTGACGCTTTTGTATCAGGATCTGAATCTGAGTCTGCGCGTGCTGCGCGATTTTGTCGGCGACCAAACGGCGCAGATCCTGGTCGATACCAAAGCCGTGCATCACGCCCTGCAGCAGTTCGCGCGCGATTACACACCGGCCAGCGCCGAACGCATCAACTGGTATCAGGGCGAGCGGCCGCTGTTTGATTTGTATGGCGTCGAGAGCGAGATCGAAAAAGCGCTGGCGCGGCGAGTGGGCCTTAAGTCGGGCGGCTATCTGATCTTCGACCAGACCGAGGCGCTGACCACGGTGGACGTGAATACCGGCGGCTTTGTGGGTGTGCGCAGCTTTGATGACACCATCTTCAAAACCAATCTCGAAGCCGCGCAGGTGATCGCGCGCCAATTGCGGCTGCGCAATCTCGGCGGCATTATCATCATCGACTTCATCGACATGGCCAGCGACGAGCATCGTAACGCGGTGCTCAACGAATTGCGCAAGGCGCTGGCGCGCGACCGCACGCGTATGACCATCAACGGCTTCACCCAATTGGGGCTGGTGGAAATGACGCGCAAGCGCACGCGCGAATCGCTGGCACATGTATTATGCCAACCGTGCCCGGTGTGCGAAGGCCGCGGGGAACTGAAAACCGCGCAGACGGTGTGCTACCAGATTTTGCGCGAACTGATGCGCGAGGCGCGCCAGTTTGATGCGCGTGAATTCCGCATTCTTGCCTCGCAACAAGTGATCGATATGTTTCTCGACGAGGAATCGCAAAGCCTGGCGATATTGTCCGACGACATCGGCAAACCGGTGTCGCTGCAGGTTGAAAGTCTTTACAACCAGGAACAGTTTGATATTGTGTTGATGTGAGGGGTTGATTCCGTGAACGGGTGAACGGGTGAACGAGTAACCTCGCGCACTGCACTCGCTGCCTCGCCCCCGGCAGGGGGCGAGGTGGATTTCACTCGTTCACTCGTTCACGCCCTTTTCCCTTCACCCTTCACAGCCCGCAGGGACTAGCCATGGCAAGCGATAACGGCCGTAATGATCCACGCGCCACCGCGCCGCTGCGGATGCTGGCGGAGCAGGCGTTGTCGCGCACCGCGGGCGCGCCGCTGGTGCCGGGCAATCAGGTGCGCTTGTTAAAAGATGCGGGCGAAAACTATCCTGCCTGGCTGGCGGCTATCGCAGGCGCGCAGCGCACGATTTTGTTCGAGAACTACCTCATTGCAAACGATGACGCCGGACGGCGCTTCGCCGATGCGTTAAGCGAACGCGCGCGCGCCGGTATTCAGGTGCGTGTCATTTACGACTGGTTCGGCGGCCTCGGCCTGGGGTCGCGCCGGGTGCTGCAGGGCTTAAGCAGCGCCGGCGGTGAAGTGCGGGTGTTTAACGCGCCGTGGATAGGCAGCCCGTTCAGCTGGATGCAGCGCGATCATCGCAAGATGATGGCGGTGGATGGCGGTGTGGGTTTTGTGTCGGGCCTGTGCGTGAGTTCGCGCTGGGAAGGCGATGCCGCACGCGGGATTGCGCCCTGGCGCGACACCGGCATCGAAATCACCGGGCCGGCGGTGGCGGATTTGGAGCGTGCCTTTGCGCAGGTGTGGGCCGCCACCGGCGCGCCTTTGCCGGAGGCCGCGTTGACCGCGGCAGCGGCGATTGCGCGCACCGGCGACCTCACCTTGCGGGTGCTGGCGAACCAGCCCAATTACGCGAACCTTTATCGCCTCGATCAACTGATCGCCGCGATGGCGGAACGCACGCTGTGGTTGACCGACGCTTACTATGTCGGCACCGCGGCGTATGTGCAGGCGCTGCGTGCCGCCGCGCGGGACGGCGTGGACGTGCGCCTGCTGGTGCCGGGCGTGAGCAACATGATCGCGGTGTCCACCTTGTCGCGTGCCGGATACCGTTCACTGCTCGAAGCCGGCATCCGCGTGTTTGAATGGAACGGCCCGATGCTGCACGCCAAAACCGCAGTGGCCGATGGCCGCTGGGCGCGCGTGGGATCGACCAATCTCAATGTCGCCAGTTGGATCGGTAACTACGAACTCGATATCGCGATCGAGGACGCCAATTTTGCGGCGCTGATGGAGACCACCTACGAGGAAGATCTCGCCAACGCCACCGAAATCACGCTCTCCACGCGCAACCGGGTGCGTCTTTCTTTGCCCCGCGAGCGTGTGCGCGGACGCTTTCGCGGCAGCGCATCGCGCGCGGCAGCGGGTGCGCTGCGCATCGGCCGCACCGTGGGCGCGGCCATGACCAACCACCGCGTACTCGGCCCGGCCGAGGCCGGCATCATGGCCGCGGTCGCGGTGGTGATGCTGGTGCTGATGGCGGTGGCGTTATGGTGGCCGCTGGTGGTGGTGGCGCCGCTGTCGCTGCTGGGTTTATGGATCGCGATCAGTTTGCTGGTGCGCGCATTTATTTTGCGCCGGCAGGGGCAGCGCGAAAGCGCGCAGGCGGCGCGCGACGAGACTGCACGTGAGTGAGAAACGCCAGCGGAAAATCAGAATCCGCCGCTGACCCAGCGTTCCATATAAGCCAGCGGAACCATCAGCACCAGTTGCAGCAGCAGCAGCGCAATCAGCGGCGACAGATCGACCATGCCTATCGGCGGCACCAGCCGCTGAATCGGCCGCAGCAGCGGGCGCGTCAACGCGGCGACCACCGGCGCCAGCGGACTGGCCGGGTTCACCCACGACAAAATAACCTGTAAAAAAATCGCGCCTATCGCCAGATAAATCGCCAGCCGCAGCAGCATCACCACCGCCATCAACAGCAACAGGCCCGCGGCTGCGCCTGAATCCGGCGCTGTACCTTTGGCCAACAGTAGCAAAAATATTTCCATCAGCAACGTGAGCCATGCCAGCACCAGCGTCGCAAGGTCGTGTCCCCACAGACCTGGAATCACGCGCCGCGCCGGCAACACCACGACGTTGGTCAGCGCCTGCACAAACGCCGACAGCGGGTTGCGCGAGGCGGTGCGGCTCGCCTGCATCCAGAAGCGCAGCAACAGCACCCCCGCGAAGAATTCGCACAGGGTCTGAATCAGGAATACCAGCGCTTGCGTGAGCATCTAAAATTATCAATAAAAACAGATGCTTAGTCTGTGTCTATGCCTGCCCGAGCTGGTCGCCCAGTTCACGCGAGCGTGCGGCGGCGGCTTTCACCGCGCGCACAATGGCGGCCTGGAGCGCATCGCTCTCCATTGATGCCAGCGCGCGTTCGGTGGTGCCACCTTTGGAGGTGACGCGTGCGCGCAAGGTGGCGGTGTCTTCGCTGCTTTGCGCGGCGAGTTTGGCCGCGCCGCTAAACGTGGTGATCGCCAATTGGCGCGCCGTCGCCGCGCTCAGTCCCAGCTCGCGTGCGGCCAGCTCCAGTGCTTCGATAAAATAAAATACGTAGGCGGGGCCGCTGCCCGACACTGCCGTTACCGCATCGATATCCTGCTCGCGCCCGACCCACACGCTTTCGCCCACCGCACCCATGATGTTTTCGGCGCGCGCGCGATCTTCAGCCGAAACCCCCGGCATGGCATAGAGGCCGGAGATGCCGGCGAGCACCAGCGCCGGCGTGTTGGGCATGACGCGCACAATACGTGGATGGCCGTTAAGCCAGCGTGACAGATCGGCGCCGCGTATGCCCGCGGCGATGCTGATGACCAGGGCGTTGCGGATCAGCGGCGCGAGTTGCGCGGCAGCCTCGCGCATGTGCTGCGGCTTGAGGGCGAGCAACACGCAATCGGCTTGCACCGCTTCGGCACTCACGCCGGAGTAGGTTTGAATGCCGAAAGCCTGTTGCAGCTTTTCGCGCGCGGCCGGCGCTATTTCGACCACCCGCAGGTTGTCGCGATTCCAGCCGCGCTGTAACAAGCCGCCAATAATGGCGCTGGCCATGTTGCCGCCGCCGATGAAGGTGAGGTTCATTCTGTGAAGACAGTGAAGGGTGAAGAGTGGCGCTATGGTAACGCGCAAGCCGGTGTTGCTGTTTACTTTTCACCCTTCACCCTTCACTCTTCACGCCCTTGCGCCGAACACGGCGGTGCCGACGCGCACCATCGTGGCGCCCTCGACAATGGCATCTTCGAGATCATCCGACATGCCCATCGATAAGGTGTCCAGCGGATATCCCTTTGCGACGAGTTGCGCCTGAATTTCGCGCAGCAGCGCAAAGCGCTGGCGGCGCAGCGCGACTTCGGGCGTGGGTTCAGGTATCGCCATCAAGCCGCGCAGTTTTAGCCTGGGCAGCGCCGCAATGGCTTGCGCAAGCGCCGCTGTTTCATCAGGCGCGACACCGGATTTGCTGGCTTCGCCACTGACATTGACCTGGATGCACACGTTCAGCGGCGGCATGTGGGGAGGCCGCGCATCGTTTAGCCGTGCCGCGATGCGTTCGCGTTCGACGCTGTGCACCCACTGAAAGTTTTCCGCGATAAGCCGTGTCTTGTTGCTCTGCAGGGGGCCGATAAAATGCCATTCGAGATCCAGCGCATTCAGCAGCCTTATTTTATCCAGCGCTTCCTGCAGATAATTCTCGCCAAACGCGCGCTGCCCGGCGGCGGCGCACTCGCGCAGCGTGCTTGCCGCAACCGTTTTGCTTACCGCGAGCAGCGTTACCGCGTCCGGCGCACGCCCTGCGGCGTTTGCGGCAGTGGCGATGCGGGACTTCACAGCTTGCAAGTTGGCGGCGATTGTGGACATAATTTACCCGTGCGGGCACTATCGGGAATGGCGTAAAATCAAACCTCGGGATGCCACGCTGCATCCTGCATCCTGCATGCGCATCAGTGACGGGACTTCAGAACCGAGCTTACCGGGGAAATTATAATGGACATCGCGGAACTGCTGGCCTTTGTAGTCAAGAACAAAGCCTCTGACCTGCATTTGTCGTCGGGGCTGCCGCCGATGATACGCGTGCAAGGCGACATCCGCCGCATCAACCTGCCGCCGCTTGAGCACAAAGACGTTCATGCGATGATTTATGACATCATGAACGACGGTCAGCGCAAGTTCTACGAAGAAAATCTGGATTGCGATTTTTCCTTCGAAATACCCAATCTCGCGCGCTTTCGCGTCAATGCGTTCGTGCAGAATCGCGGCGCGGGCAGCGTGTTCCGTACCATTCCGTCCAAGGTATTGTCGCTGGAGGATTTAAAGGCGCCCAAGGTTTTCATCGATATCGCCGATCAGCCGCGCGGCGTGGTGCTGGTCACCGGCCCCACCGGATCGGGCAAATCAACCACGCTGGCGGCGATGGTTAACCACATCAACGAAAACGAATTCGGCCACATCCTCACGGTGGAAGACCCCATCGAATTCGTACACGAATCCAAAAAATGTCTGATTAACCAGCGCGAAGTCGGCCCGCACACGCTGTCGTTTTCCAACGCGCTGCGCTCGGCGCTGCGCGAAGACCCGGACATTATTCTGGTCGGCGAGCTGCGCGACCTGGAAACCATCCGCCTCGCGATGACCGCTGCGGAAACCGGCCATTTGGTATTTGGCACCCTGCATACCAGTTCGGCCGCCAAAACCATCGACCGTATTATCGACGTGTTCCCTGCCGAGGAAAAAGAAATGATGCGCGCGATGTTGTCGGAGTCGCTGCGCGCGGTGATTTCGCAGACCCTGCTCAAAACCAAGGATGGCAACAGCCGCGTCGCCGCGCACGAAATCATGGTGGGCACGCCGGCGATTCGCAACCTCATCCGCGAGGGCAAGATCGCGCAGATGTACTCGGCGATCCAGACCGGCGCCCAACTCGGCATGCAGACGCTCGATCAGAATCTGCAGGATCTGGTCAAGCGTAACATCGTCAGCAAGGACGAGGCGCGCAGCAAAGCTGCGAACAAGGATAATTTTCTGTAAACCCAATCATTCACGTGCCGCAGCGGCGGCGGGAGCATCAGGATGGATAGAGACACCGGCGTCAAATTCATGCATGACCTGCTGCGGGCGATGGTCGCGAAGAAGGCGTCCGACCTTTTTATCACTGCCGGTTTTCCGCCGGCGATCAAGCTGGACGGCAGGATAACCCCGGTCGCCAATCAGTCGCTCACGCCGCAGCACACCGCTGATCTCGCGGCCGCGATGATGAACGACAAACAGTCGGCGGAGTTTGAATCCACCAAGGAATGCAACTTCGCCATCAACCCCGGCAGCATCGGCCGTTTTCGGGTCAGTGCTTTCGTGCAGCAGGCGCGGGTGGGCATGGTGCTGCGTACCATCGTCGCCAAGATCCCGAATTTTGAGGATCTCGGATTGCCGCCGGTACTCAAGGATGTGGTAATGGCCAAACGCGGTCTGTTAATCATGGCCGGCGGCACCGGCTCCGGCAAATCGACCTCGCTGGCGGCGATGGTCGGCCACCGCAATGAACACTCCTACGGCCATATCATCACCATCGAAGACCCGATTGAATTCGTGCATGAGCACAAAAACTGTGTCATCACGCAGCGTGAAGTAGGTGTAGATACCGACTCCTGGCACGCTGCGCTGCGCAACACGCTGCGTCAGGCGCCCGATGTGATTCTGATCGGCGAGATTCGGGATCGCGAAACCATGGACTACGCGATCGCGTTTGCTGAAACCGGACACTTGTGCATGGCGACCCTGCATGCGAACAGCGCCAACCAGGCTCTGGATCGCATCATTAACTTTTTCCCCGAAGAGCGCAAACATCAACTGCTGATGGATTTGTCGCTCAACATTCGCGGCATTGTGTCACAGCGCCTGCTGCCCAGGCGCGATGGCAAAGGGCGCGCGGCGGCGGTTGAAATCCTGCTCAATTCGCCGTTGATCTCGGACCTGATTTTCAAAGGTGACGTGCACGAGATCAAAGAGATCATGAAAAAATCGCGTGAACTGGGCATGCAAACTTTCGACCAGCATCTGTTCGATTTGTATGAAGCGGGACTGGTGAGTTACGAGGACGCGCTGCGCAATGCCGACTCGCTCAACGAATTGCGGCTGTCGATCAAGCTTCAGGGCAGGGAAGCCAAAGACAAGAACATCATGACCGGCATCGATCATTTGCGGCTGACCTGATCGCGACGCGGGTTTAAGGCGCTGCGACCGGCGCCGGTTTCACCCGCCGCATCGCGCCCGCCACCAGTTTGTATTCGAACAACCGGCATTCCAGCGCGCCGTTGAAAAGCGGTGTGCGCTTGGATGCGGCAAGGCCTATTTTTTTTGCCAGTTGCATATCCGCCGATAAAATGTACGCGGTCCAGCCGCTGAATTTTTGCTTCAGCGCATCGCCCAGTTTGGGATAAAACGCCGCGAGCTCGTCGCGCTCTTCCATACGCACGCCGTAGGGCGGATTGGTGACGATTATGCCACCGGACATACCCGCTGGCGCGGGTGCGGGCATTTCAAACACATTGGCCTGCTTGAGCGCTACGCTGCTGCTCAACGCCAGTTCGTCGAGATTAGCGCGTGTCAGCTGCAGCGCATCGCCCCGCAGATCGGAGCCATAAATAGTTGTTTTGCTGGGGTTGATTTCAGCGGCTTTGGCCTTGTCGCGCAGCGCATGCCAGGCGTGGGCATCGAAATTCAACAGCTTCTCGAAGCCGAACGCACGGCCTATGCCGGGCGCACGGCAGGCCGCGATCAGCGCCGCTTCACACAAAATAGTACCGCTGCCGCACAACGGATCCAGCAGCACGGTATCCGGCGTCCAGCCCGACAGCGCCAGCATGCCCGCCGCGAGATTTTCACGCAGCGGCGCTTCACCCGCCTCGCGCCGGTAGCCGCGCTTGAACAGCGGTTCGCCCGACAGGTCGAGATACAGGGTGAGATCAGCGGCGGTGAGAAAGGCATGCACGCGCACATCCGGCGCGTGCGTATCGATGCTCGGCCGCTGGCCGCCGCGCGCGCGAAACACGTCGCAGATCGCATCCTTGATGCGCAGCGTGATGAAATCGAGGCTTTTCACCGGCGCCTTGATCGCCGATACGTTCACGCGCAAAGTGCATGCCACGCTGAACCATGCGGGCCAGTCGAGCGCACGCGTGGCATCGTAAATGTCCTGATCCGCACTGGCGACACGATAACGCGCCTGACCCACACGCCACAACACACGGCTGGCGACGCGGCTGTGCAGATTGGCGGCATAGCCCAGCGTAAAAGCACCTGAAAAATGCACACCGCCATCGACGGCGCTGACGCCCGCTGCCGCAAGCGCCGTGAGTTCCCTTGCGAGCACCTGTTCGAGGCCGCGCGGACAACTCGCGAAAAATTGCGTGTCTTTGCTCAACGTCTATTCACGGGCGCATTACAGCTCAACGTAGACTTCAAACAGGACGCGCTGCCACGGATTGCGCGCCTGCGTAAGTTTGACGATGCGCGCCTTGACCGCTGCGCCGCGATCCATCTGCCGCGCGACATCGGCGTTTTCGCGGCGCGGTATGTAACCGAGCCGGCTGCCTTTCCATTCGATGCGCACGGCGTTGGCGTCATGCGCATTGTCGCGTTCGCGCACCAGCGTCAGCGCATCGCCCGCTTTCATCTCGTCCCACAGCGCCTTGCCGTCATAGAACTGGAAACCCGCCAGCGGCGATTGCTGCACGATAATGCGGGCTTCGGCGCGCGCGCTCCACGGCGTTGTGGCAAGCGCGACAGCAAGAGCGAAGGTCGCGAACGGTGCAGACATCAGTATCAAAACGGTTTGACCACGGTGAGCATTACCACCAGCAGCAGGATTATCGTCGGCACTTCATTAAACCACCGGTACCACAGGTGCGAGCGCGTGTTGCGGCCTTGCTCGAACTTTGCCAGCAAGCGTCCGCAGGCGTGATGATAACCGGCCAGTAAAATGACCAGCACCAGTTTAAGCTGTAACCAGCCGCCGCCAAAACCGTAGCCCAGCCACAGCCACACGCCGAAGCCGAGCGCAAAAATCGCCAGCGGTGTCATGAAGCGATAGAGCTTGCGCGCCATGGTGGTTAAGCGCGCGTGCGCCGCGCCGTCGCGTTCCATCGCCATGTTCACCAGGATACGCGGCAAATAGAACAGGCCCGCGAACCATGCGATGACGAAGAAGATGTGCAGTACTTTAACCCATAGCATAGTGCTTCTCCCCGATGCGCTTATTTAAGAATACGCTTGATCAGCAATTGCCGTGCAACGCCGTAGCTTACACCGGCGTAAACCAGCAGCACCAGCCCATGCAGCCACGCCTGATCAGGCAGCATGCCATTCATCAGTGGGCGCGACAGCGCCACGGCGTGCGTCAGCGGCAGTAATTGCGCGGCCATTTGTGCGAGGACGGGCAACTGCTCAAGCGGAAAAAACACGCCGCATAGCAGCATCATCGGCGTGATAGCCAGGGTGAAGTAATACATGAAAAAATCGTAACTGGGTGAGCACGCGGTGATGATCAGTCCCAGTCCCGCGAACACCAGGCCGGTGAGCGCAATCACCGGCAGGATCAACAACGCCAACGCCGAACCGACCAGTCCCAACGCGCTCGCAACCACCAGCACCGCGCAGCCCGACAGCACGCTTTTGCTGGCCGCCCACACCCATTCTCCCAGCACCACATCGTCAAGCGTCAACGGCGCGTTGATGATGGCGTCCCAGGTGCGCTGCACGTGCATGCGCGAAAACGCCGAATACATGGCCTCGAACGAGGCCGTCATCATGGTCGAAGAACACACCACGCCGCCGGCGAGAAACGCCACGTAACTCACGCCCTGCATCTGCGGCAGCATGCTGCCGAGGCCGTAGCCGAGGCCCACCATATACAGCAGCGGATCGGCAAGATTTCCCAGCACCGAGGGTATCGCCAGCTTGCGCCATACCAGCAGATTGCGGCGCCACACGTGGAGGAAGCGGGTGTTGAGGAGGTTTGAAGGTGGGGACATGCTATGCGTTTTCTCGGGGTTAAATCGTACCGCGTGAACGAGTGAACAAGTGAACGAGTGAACGGGTAACCCCCAACCCCAGCGCTGCGATGGTGTGTTTTTGCTCGTTCACCCGTTCACCCGTTCACTCGTTCACCGCACTCAATCCCTCAACTCCCGCCCCGTCAATTTCAAAAACACATCCTCAAGATTGGCGCGGCGGTGCAAATAACGCAGGTTGGTTTGCGCGCCGTGACTCGCCAGATCAGCGACCAGCGCATGCGCGTCACGCGCGTAACAAAACACGGTTTCGCCGTGCGTTTCGCAGCGCTCGGCGAGATGGCCGCCGGTCGCCGCCGCCCACTCGCCGGCGCCATCGCCGTAAACTTCAACCACTTCCGGTTCGATATTCGCGGCGATCAGTTCGCGCGGCGTGCCGATGGAGATGATGCGCCCGTGATCCATGATGGCGAGACGGTGGCACAGGCGCTCGGCTTCTTCCATGAAATGCGTGGTGAGCAGCAGCGTTTTGCCGCGCAGCGTGAGTTGGCGCAAACGTTCCCAGATGACATGCCGCGCCTGCGGGTCGAGCCCGGTGGTCGGTTCATCCAGAAACAACAAATCGGGATCGTTGATCAGCGCGCGCGCCAGCGTCAACCGCCGCTTCATGCCGCCCGACAGCGTTTGTATACGCGCATCGGCGCGTGCGGCGAGGCCCGCGTATTCAAGCAATTCGGGTATGCGCCGTTCCAGTTCAAGGTGCGTGATGCCGAAATAACGCCCATACACCAGCAGGTTTTCACGCACCGTGAAATCGGGGTCGAGATTGTCGAGTTGCGGCACCACGCCCACGCGCGTGCGGGCTACACGCGCGTGTGTCAAAACATCGTGATCCAGCAGCGTGATGGCGCCGCTGTCGGGACGGGTCAGGCCCAGCGCAAGACGCAGCGTGGTGGTTTTGCCCGCGCCATTGGGGCCGAGCAGGCCAAAACATTCGCCGGGCTTCAGTTCGAAATCCACGCCGGCAACAACCTCGCGGCCTTCATAACACTTGCGTAATCCGCTGACGGCCAGATGCGTCACGCGCACCAGCGGCTGACGATTTGCGACAGCAGGTTTAGCCGGCCGTGAAAAAAATGTTCGCCGCCCGGCACCACCACCACCGGCAGATTTTGCGGGCGCGCCCAATCGAGTACGGCCGCCAGCGGCACCACATCATCGTGCTCGCCGTGAACAATCAGAGTATTTTCAGGAACCGTCCCGGTGGGAAAACGATTCACCGCCGCACCGACCAGCACCAGGCGTTCACACGCCAGTCGTGCGGCGACGCGCGTTTGCACAAAGCTGCCGAACGAAAAACCCGCCAGCAGCAGCGTTTGCGTATTAAAACGCGCCATCGCGTACTCGGCTACCGCGACCAGGTCGTCGCTCTCGCCGATGCCTTTGTCGTGAACGCCCTCGCTCGCACCCACGCCACGAAAATTCGGCCGTACCGCCACATAGCCCAGGCTGTATAGCGTGCGTGCCAGCGTGGTCACCACCTTGTTGTCTTTGGCGCCTCCCTGCAAAGGGTTCGGATGCGCAATCAGCGCAATGCCACGCCGCAGCGTGCCGGGATCATTGATGTCAGTATCGATGTTGCCGGCAGGGCCGGGGATTAGTACGCGTTCGGGGTGAGGGGGAGGCATGGAGGTGAGAACCGTGAACGGGTGAACGAGTGAACGAGTGACGGCCCCTCGCTTCACTCTCCCCACCCCGCACCCGCTGACGGGGGAGAGGAGCGCAAAGCGCGGGTTACTTGTTCACCCGTTCACTCGTTCATTCGTTCACGGAATTTTACCCGTTCACGCTGTTAGATCTTAAGCCTCTCCACCACCCGCCCATGCACCAAATGCTCCTGCACGATTTCGTCGACGTCCTCCTGATCGACGTAGGTGTACCAGACCTCTTCCGGATAGATCACCATCACCGGGCCTTCGTCGCAACGGTCGAGGCAGCCGGCCATGTTGACGCGCACCTTGCCCTTGCCGGAGAGCTTGAGTGATTTGACCTTATCCTTGGCGTAGTCGCGAATCTTGCTCGCGCCATGGTCATTGCAGCAGTTAGCGCCGGTGTCGCGCTGGTTACAACAGAAAAAAACGTGCCGTTCATAATAGCTCACGGGATGGCCCTCTCTTCATGGTGTAGCGTCTAATTATAAATGTTTCGCGCGGTCAATTGGAATGGCGTGGCTGGTTGCGCCACAATGCCACACACAAATAGGATAACGCGATCAGCGGCCACAGTTCCGATAATGCGCGCAGTATCGCGGAAAAACTCAGGAAGTGACTGGCTTTGCCGCTGCTTAACTGTGGCGGCAAACTGAAATAGGGGTTGTCGGGCGCGAGATTTATCACCGCCAATGCGATCACCAGGGACAACAGCGCCAGGCTCAGGCGTGCCCTGTGGCCCAGGACAAGCAAGCCCGCCAGCAGTGTCCCCCCCAGCAAGAGGCCGAGCATAGCCCCCGGCGTCATCCACGCCCAGGCGCCCTGCGGTTTGCCGAGAAACGCGGTGATCAGCATTTTGCAGGCCAGCGCCGCCACGATGACGGCGCCAATAACCAGGCCGCGGCGCGTCCCGGCACGCAGCAGCGTCGACAGCAGCAGGCCGATACCCAGCAGATTGAAAAACACCACCGTCGCTTCCACTGACAGCAGACGGCTGGGTGTGTGAAAAAAATACGCGGGCAAATCAAAGGTTCCGCGCAGATTGCCGGTGCCAAAAACCTGGGTCAGCGGGTTCAGGTGGGTAACGATCCACAATACCGCCACCACGATGCCGATATCGATCAGCGCTCCCGGCATAAACACGCGGTCGCGTAACGCGCCCAGCCGTGCGCCAAGACGCCGCGATGGCAGAAACAGCGGCGCCGCCAGCGCGCCAATTAATGCGCCCGCGCCATTCGCCAGCACGTCGACGTTGGACGCGATGCGCGCCGGCAGAAACATTTGTATGCTTTCCATGCCGATGCTGATCCCGACCGCCAGCAGCAAACCCGCGGCCGCGGCGGCCATCGGCGGCAACCACAGACGCACGCCGAGCGTTAGCATAAAGCCCAGCGGTATATACGCCGACAAATTGATCAACACATCGCTGAGCGTGATGTAGCGCGGCCAGGGCGCGGCGAGAAAGCCGTAAACATCTTCCGCTGGAAAACGCCAGCCACGTAACGGCTGCAGGCTGGCGTACATGATAACCAGCAGGTAAGCTAACGCCAGCACCAGTGACAACAGATAAACGTGCCGTGATTCCCCTGCCAGGGGGATCACCGTGTCATGCGCCACCCTATTTAATTCGGACCCGGAAACCATTGCACAAATACTACGATATTTTCAACGGCGACGCCGACGGACTGTGTGCACTGCAGCAGTTGCGTCTGGAGGAACCGCGTGACGCTGAATTAATCACCGGCGTTAAACGCGACATCCAGTTGCTCGCGCGCGTGAACGCGGCTGCCGGCGATGAAATCACAGTACTCGACATTTCACTCAAATCCAATGCGTCCGCGCTGGCGCGCTTGCTCGGGCGCGGTGTTAAATGTCGTTATTTTGATCACCATGCGGCGGGCGTGATACCCGTGCATCCCGGCCTGAGCGCGCACATCGACACCGCGGCCGATGTCTGCACCAGCCTGCTGGTGGATCGCTATCTTGCGGGCCGCCAGCGCCTGTGGGCGGTGGTGGCGGCGTTTGGTGACAATCTGGTCGCGCCCGCGATACGCGCGGCGCAGCCGCTGGAACTGGACCACAACGAGCTGGCGCGCCTGCATGAGTTGGGCGATTGCCTTAACTACAATGCCTACGGCGAGTCGATCGATGACCTGCATTACCACCCCGCCGATTTGTATCAGGCTATTGCGCCGTACGCCGATCCGCGCGAATTCATGATCGATGAGCCGGTGTTCGAGGTGCTGAAGCACGCATACACTGAAGACCTGCTATACGCCGAAGCGATCAAGCCGGAATTCGCCGGCGCCGGCGCCGCGCTTTATGTATTGCCGGACGCCGCGTGGAGCCGCCGCATCAACGGCCTCTTCGGCAACCGTCTGGCGCAGGCGCATCCACGGCGCGCGCATGCCGTGCTGGTAGCCAAAGCCGGCGGCTACACCGTCAGCGTGCGCGCGCCATTAAGCGCTCCGCAGGGCGCCGACGACCTGTGCTCGCGCTTCGCTAGCGGCGGCGGACGCAAAGGCGCGGCGGGCATCAACCTGCTGCCGCCATCGCAGTTCGCGGCATTCGTCGCTGCGTTTCGCGCGGCGTATCCGTGAAATTATGTTTTTGCACCATCCGCACGCAGCGTAGCGGCCTCCAGCAGGCCAAACGCGATCAGCCACCAGGTCGCGTCCCACGCATTCATCCACTTGCCGATGGTAAGCCAGGTTACGATCAACCCGCCGAGCGCCGCGTACAGCGTCACCGCGATGGTGATGA
>CAMBCF010000028.1 GCA_945864585.1 Bordetella parapertussis
GCCATTGGCGCCACCGCGAAAATCCAACACAAAAGCCTGCTTGGTGCTTTCGCTCATGCGCAACAGAATCGGGCGCGCGACCAATTCAAGCCCGCCGCCAGGAGCGAACGGCATGATGACGCGTACCGCCTTCGCCGGATAGGCTTGCGCATTGACTGGCGTGCACACGAATGCCGGAAGTAAGCCCAATGCAAAACATGACAATCTGTTTCTATAGATCATTTTCGACGCTCCTGTTTTGTTTCGAAGAAAACACGTGGACAGGTCTTACATTCCAACATCAATAGCGCTCTGGTCTTCTCAGGTCGGAGTCTTTTACTATTCCGAATAGCGTTTATCTGTCGCGCGACCGATCCGATATTGTTAGTGCAACATTCGTTGTGTAAATGTGTGCCTGATAGTTTGGCGATTCTGAGCCGACGACTTGGAATCGCCGTTGCCGTCAGGTAATTTTATTCTACACCCGCAAGCGATTTCTTTAGGGCATTTGTTCCCGCCGATTCAAATTTGATCAGTTTCGGCAGCTTGTGCCGGTCTGCGATTGACCACCACCAATCGACAAACCCTGGTCAATGTGCGATCGGCACAGGTGGTCAGTTTGGGGGCGGTGGGAACACTACTCTTTATAACTTAGAGGAAATATCTCAAACTGCGGTCACCTCCCTACCGGCACCAATAACATTTGTTGTTTCGCCGGATTGTCGCATTGGCTTAAATCTGGAAGTAGACACCTGCCGCCATTGAAGCGTGGTGGCGCTGATAGCCCCAGCAATATGCAGTGGCAGACAAAAGAAGCAGCAAAGGTCACTAAAAAATAAAAATTCTGCACGGGTTCTACCCGAGCCATTGCTGCCGGTCCAAGGCCCTATCCCCCCAGCGGGTCTGGGCGTTGCCAGAAGGCCCGTGGCGAACTGACCGAAATATCAAGCGCTGAAGTGGCTGTCACCCGAGTGCCGAGGGAACATGTGCCGTGTCAATCCCGAACCGTGACATCGGAAAAATGCTCCCCTGAGTGTGCCACCAACCTCCAGAGACGAAAAAGCCGACTGGTGAGAGTCGGCTAATCTGTTGATTTGACTGGTCGGGGCGAGAGGATTTGAACCTCCGACCACCTGCACCCCATGCAGGTACGCTACCAGGCTGCGCTACGCCCCGATCCTTTGATTATATCACCAAGGTTCAGCGCCACGGTTCGCGGCAGAGCTGCTTAGAACACCAACGCCATGCCCGCTGATACACGGTTGTCGCCGCGCTGGCGCGTGCCCCCGCCGCTGAGTATGTTGGCGACATCAAAGCGCACGCTCAGGCTCTTGCCATAGTTCAGACGTAGACCCATGCCGACATCCGACACGGATTGGTTCGTGGTCTCGCCGGGCAACGGTTGATTACGCCACACTTGCCCGTATTCATAGAAGCCCACCATGCGCAAGCGAATTGCGCTAGGCAGACCTGCCAACGACGCGAGTTCCGGCGTATACAATTCAAACTGACTGACAGCACCTTTGTCACTACTGATTTCGCGCACCAGAAATCCACGCAATGAATCCGGGCCACCGACTCCAAATTGCTCGCCTGCAACCAGCGCGTCACGCGTGTACTGACCGGTGACCGCCGCGCGCGCCTGCCAGTCTTTCGCGAACGTCGTCTGGTAGCCGACACCCGCGCGGTAAATCACGTAGCGGTCTGTTGCGTTGGCGCGCGAACGTGCGAAATCCAGCGCTGTTCCATCGTTGCCACCGGGCACGTTCGCCGAAATGCCGAGATTGAAGTTAAGTTCCGACGAAGAATCGCGATACGTCCCGTTATAAGTCAGGCTTACAGGGCGTATGGTGATATCGGGCACCAATCCCACGCCGCCGGCGCCGAAGGTGACGTTATTGTGGAACGCGCGGTAATCAATACCCAGCGACAGTTTCTGGTCGATTCTGCCCAGCTTGGGAAGGTAGTAGTTCCACTTGGCGCCATAAATCGAGCCGCTGCCCGCCACATTAAACAAGCCCTGCACTACGCCGGAATTTACGTCCGAGTAGCCGGCGAAGAAATCAAACGAACTGTTCAGACGGTAGACCGGCGCGCGATAACCCAAACCATAGATGCTGACCTTGTTGGGGTGCGACGGCGAGGTAATGTATTGCAACGACAGCGCATGGTCACGATTAAACAGGTTGGTATGCTGAAAGCCAATGCCGGAGCGCAAATAGCCGGTGTCGCCATTGCCGATGTTGTCGAGGGAAAACACAAAACGCCACGGACGCTCGTCATCCACCTTGATGTTGACGTCAATGGTTTCCGGGTTTTCAGACGAACGCAACAGTACCGTGGTTTTTTTGGTCGGATGCTCGGCGGTCATTTGCAAATTACGCGCGACATCGCGCGAATTCGGGACCTGCCCCTCCTATAGGGCAGGCAGGCTGGCCCTTATGTTTGCATTGGAGAAGTGCATGTTGCCATCCAGTACGACCTTGCCTACTTTGGGCTGAACAATGCGAAACTGAATACTGCCCGAGGTAATGTTTTGCTCGGGCAACGTCACCTGCACCGCACCATAGCCGAGGGCTCGATAGGCCTCTTCAATCGCGGCCTGCGCGTGTTGCACATCAGCCAGCGTACGCCGCAGGCCGACATATTCCCGCGCCAGTACTGACGGTGATGTTGTTGCCGGCCTTGGCAATCAGCCCGGCGCCGTTCGTGCCGAGAGTAATCAGGGCATTGACGGTGATATCGTTGCTCGCCTGCAGGTTAACCGTTGCGCCGACGGCATTGAGCGTTGCCGGAGTAATCGTCTGGGTGGTTCCAGCATTCGCCGCGAACGTGCTTACGTCGCCTATGGCTGCTGTCCCGACCGCCGCCACAATAATATTCAGCGGGTCGAGAAAAAGAACGCCCAGATCACCATTTCGCGCTCCAAGTTGTACGAGCGTAGGGTTAAACGTCAGTGCGTTATGGCCCGAGACTTCGGCAAATCCGCCGTTGCCAGACACTGCGCCCCCCTGGATAGCGCGCCGCCGAAAGCCGTATGATCGTCGGACCATACGATGATCCTGCCGCCGTTGCCGTTGGTGATGGCATCGGCCTTGATGCTGGCATCCGTACCCACAAAAGTGCGGAAGGCATTTTGCACGTTGGGATTTTTGCCCTGGAAATCGCTGCCCACCAGCACGCTGCCGCCGCCGTGGTCGCCGCTGGCGTTTAGCGTGGCGTTGCCGGTTAGGCCTACGAGGTTGCCTAGCACGTTGATACTTCCACCCCTTCCCTCACCCCGGCCCTCCCCCGGCGGGGGAGGGAGAACACCCTTGGCTTCCACTGTGCCCGACACCAATGTGGTGTCGCCCGACTGTGTTTCGATCTTGCCGCCGCTGGGGCCGTTGGCAACGGTGGTGCTACCCGCTTCGAGCGTGGTGTTGCGGGTGGCCTTGAGCATGATCTGGCCGTTTTCGCCCACCACCACGGAATTGGCGTTGATCGTGCCGCCGTGGTTGATGAGGCCGGCGTAGATGCCGATGCGTCCGCTGTCGGCAGCGATCTGGCCGAGATTGAGCGCTTGGTTGTGCGGAGCGACGATTTCCAATCTCAAATCCGGCGTGCCGGAGTTGACGAGTTCTACGCTTTTTCCCGCCGCCAGAATGACCTCGCCTTTGGGGCTGGTGATGATGCCGTTGTTGGTTACGGCATTGCCGATCAGGTAGACATTGCCACCGCTCGTGGTGGTGATGTCGCCGCTGTTAAAGAGCGCGTTGCCGAGGCCTTCGGTAAAACGCATGCGCCCAGCGAGAAAGTCTTCGTTACTCAGGTTAAGCGTGCTTGCAACGAGGCCGCCGACGTTGATCTGACTGCCCGCACCGAACACGATGCCGTTGGGGTTGATCAGGAACACGCGGCCATTCGACTGCAGCGCGCCGAGTATGGATGAGGGGGATTGTCCGACCACGCGATTGAGCGCCGCACTCGAGGCGGACTGCTGCACAAAGCGCGTGATTTCGTTGGCGCCGATGGAAAAACCGCCCCAGTTGATGATGGCGCCGGGGGTATTGGTGATGCTGAGCAGATTGCCGGTGGTGGTGAACTTCGCCGCGCCGTTGACCACCGTCGGGTTGGTCGGATTGGCTTGCGCCGGATTGACAATCGCGGCACTGAAGCAGGCGGCTACCGCAACCGCAGCGGCATTGCGTCGAAGGGCGCGACTACTAGGCGCAGGTTGGAGATGATAAGGGCGCTGCTTGCTCTGAATCGCCGGATTGCGCCCACCGCGGAATTGTTCTTCGTTACGCATCAATTGCTCCTGACCGGCGCGCACCTCGGCTTGAAAAACTGTTGCCTTTGTACGACGCAAAAACACACTCTGCACCAAGCCGAACTTTACCAATTGGCAGCGCCATAATCCTGCGCATTAAGCGCGCAATGCCGTCATGCCCCGCTGCCGTCGCGTTTCCGACAACAAAATCCCCGCCGAAACCGACACATTCAAACTTTCCACGCTGCCCAGCATCGGGATGCGCACCAGCTCGTCGCAATTTTCACGTGTAAGTCGGCGCATACCCTCGCCTTCCGCGCCCAGCACCAGCGCGCGCGCGCCGCCGAGTTTGGCGGCATAAAGATCTAGTGTGGCGTGTTCGTCGGCGCCAGTGATCCAGATGTCGCGCGCTTTCAACTCACGCAGGGTGCGCGCAAGATTGGTGACGGGAATATACGGCACGGTTTCCGCCGCACCACTCGCCACTTTTGAAACCGTGGCGTTAAGCCCCACTGCACGGTCTTTGGGCGCAATCACGGCATGCACGCCCATCGCATCCGCCACCCGCAGGCACGCGCCGAGATTGTGCGGGTCAGTCACGCCATCGAGTATCAACAACAGCGCCGGCTCGGTGAGCGTTTCCAGAACATCGTCGATATGCGTGGCGAGTTTGACCGGCGCAACGCTGGCGGCAACGCCCTGATGGCGCGCATTGCCAGTCATGCCGTCGAGGCGTTTCGCATCAACGGTCATCACGCGCACGTTGCGGGATGCGGCGAGTTTGATGAGATCAGCGCATCTTCGATCACTACGTGCGGCATCGACGAAAATTTCACGCACAGCGTCGGGCGCGCTACGCAGGCGGCTGGTTACCGCGTGGAAGCCGTGAATGATGCGGGAATCGGTCATGGCTGCATTTGATGACGATATTGTTTTAAAACAGATATTTACGTCAACTTACCCTATCGCCCCGTAGCCACCTCATCCAGCACAAAATCTATCCTTGCCGAATCCAGATTCGCGCGTGCCACTTTCACCCGCACGCGATCCCCCAACCGAAAACGCCTCTTGGTGCGCTCGCCCAGCATCTGATGTTTGGCGGCATCAAAGTGAAAATAATCCTTGCCCAAATCGGACACGTGTACCAAGCCTTCGGCGTATATGTCGTCGAGCGCGACAAAGATGCCAAATCCAGTAACGCCGCTGACACTACCGTTGTAACTTTCGCCGACTTTGTCCTGCATGTAGTAACACTTCAGCCAGTTAGTGACATCGCGCGTCGCTTCGTCGGCGCGGCGCTCGGTCATGGAGCATTGTTCGCCGAGGGCGATCCAGTCGCCCGGCTCGTAGCGCGTTTTCGCCAGCACGGCTTTGATCGCGCGATGCACCAGCAAATCAGGATAACGCCTGATCGGTGAGGTGAAGTGCGTATACGATTCATACGCCAGGCCAAAATGACCGGCGTTTTTCGGGCTGTACACCGCCTGCTTCAACGAGCGCAGCATCACGGTTTGCAGGAGTTGCGCATCCGGCCTGTCGCGCACTTTGGCGAGCAGCGCGGCGTAATCCTTGGCGTGCGGTTTATCGCCGCCGCTGAGATCAAAACCAAAGCCGCTGAGAAATTCGCGCAGCGCGACGAGCTTTTCCTTGGTGGGCCCCTCGTGGACACGGAACAGCATCGCCTGCCCGTTTTCCGCCAGAAAATCCGAGGCGCACACGTTGGCCGCCAGCATGCATTCTTCGATCACGCGGTGTGCGTCGTTGCGCTTAACCGGCACGATGCGTTCAATCTTGCGCTGATCGTTGAAAATAATTTCGGTTTCAGTGGTCTCAAAATCAATGGCGCCGCGCCTGGTGCGCGCTTTCACCAGTTTGCCGAATAAGGTGTGGAGGTTTTGCAATTGCGGCAGCAGCTTCTGCTGCTCGTGTGTGCCGGCGCTTTTATCCACCAGCATCGCGGCGACCAGGGTGTAGGTCAGCCGCGCCTGTGAACGCATCACTGCCTGATGAAACGAGTAACCGGTGACATCGCCGTGCGCATTGATGGTCATATCGCAGGCCATGCACAGGCGGTCCACGTGGGGGTTTATCGAGCACAAACCGTTGGACAAATGCTCCGGCAGCATGGGAATAACCTGGCGCGGAAAATACACCGAGTTGCCGCGCTGCCGTGCCTCGATATCCAGCGCATCATTGGGTTTGACGTAGAAACTGACATCGGCAATTGCCACGATCAGCCGGAAGCCGCCGCGCCCTTTGCCTGCTAACGGCTCGCAGTAAACAGCGTCGTCAAAATCACGCGCGGTTTCGCCATCGATAGTCACCAGCGGCAAGCCGCGCAGATCGAGCCGCCCTTTGCAATCGCGCGCGCTCACTTCCGGCGCATACCTGGCCGCGAGTTTTTCCACCTCCAGCGGAAACTCATGCGACAGCGAATGCTTGCGCAGCGCAATTGCGATCTCCATGCCGGGGTCGCCGTAAGCGCCCAGCACTTCCACCACGCGCGCCACCGGCTGGCTGTGCCGCGCTGGCTGCTCAATCAAATCAACGGTGACCACCTGCCCCGCTTTGGCATTGCCGGTTTGACCCGGCGGCACCATGAATTCCTGACTGATGCGTTTGTCTTCGGCCACCACGAAATACACGCCGTGACGATTTTGCAGCCGGCCGACATGACGCGTTTTCGCGCGCTCCAGAATTTCCGCAATCTTGCCTTCAGGCCGCCCGCGCCGATCCATGCCTGAAATGCGCGCCATCACGCGGTCGCCATGCAGCACTTTGCGCATTTCATCGGGACCGAGAAACAGGTCGGGCCCTTTGTCGTCGCGCGCGAGAAAACCGAAACCGTCGGGATGCCCCTGCACACGGCCCGCCACCAGATCGAGTTTTTCCACGATGCAAATCGCATCGCGCCGATTGCGCATGATCTGGCCTTCGCGCTGCATCGCGTCCAGCCTCCGCGTGAACGGCTTCGCTTCCTCATCGCGTATGCCGAGCAGCCCGCGCAACTCCTGCTCTGCCACCGGCACGCCTTGCTCTTTGAGGATAGCGAGGATGAATTCGCGGCTGGGCAGCGGGTTTTCGTAACGCAATACTTCACGCTCGTAAAACGGATCGCGCTGGTTGCGGCCGCTGAGCGCCGGCTGCTCGAAAGGCTGCGCGATGGCGTCGGCGCGATTACGCGGCGGGCGCGGCGCGCGCGGTTCGCGGGGAACGCGGCCCGCAGGCGATTTCTTGCCGGCTTTGGCGGGCGCTTTGGCTTTGCCCGCATGCGCATCGCGTGCGGGGTTGGTGCTGGATAGTATTTTTGTTTTACGTGTTTTCATTTGATCAATTCAGGGCATTCGGATAAAATCGCCGCCTGCTTACAATAGGCCCAGGTGGCGGAATTGGTAGACGCACCAGCTTCAGGTGCTGGCGGGTAATACCGTGGGGGTTCGAGTCCCTTCCTGGGCACCAGTAGAGTTTTGATGGTGATGAATGCGGAACGATGGATTGTTCCGCATTTTTCATTTGGGTGGTCGTTGTGCGATTTGCAGCAGAGTCAAAAACCTTCCCTCACCCTCGGTCCTCTGCTCCGCTTCAAGTGTGCCCTTGTCCCGGTGGGAGAGGGAAGAAAAAAGCCTTTCTCCCCTCGGGACAAGGGAACACTTGCAGCGGAGCAGAAGGGTTGGGATGAGGGAAGGTTTTAGAAATTCCGCAGAATATCTACCCCACAAACGGATGCCGCCGCACAATCGTGTGTTCGCGATCCGGGCCTGTCGAAATAATATCAATCGGCACTCCGCAAACTTCCTGCATGCGGTTCAGATAGTTTTGTGCGGCCCGCGGCAGCTGGCCGAACTGTGTGATACCGACAGTGCTCTGCGACCAGCCGGGCATGTCTTCATACACCGGCTCACACTGCGCCAGCAGTTCTGCGCCGAACGGCAGCAAGTCGCACGCCACACCATTCATTTTATAACCGACCCCAAGTTGCACCCGCGGCATACCGTCCATGACGTCGAGCTTCATCATGCACAAGCCTGATATGCCGTTGATCTGAATCGCGCGCTTTAGCGCCGCGCCGTCAAACCAGCCGCAGCGGCGCGGGCGGCCAGTGGTGGCGCCAACTTCGTTGCCGCGCGTGGCGAGGTAATCGCCGCGTTCGTCGTGCAGTTCCGTGGGAAACGGCCCGGCGCCGACACGCGTGGTGTAGGCCTTGGTGATGCCCAGCACATAGTGCAAATTCTGCGGCCCGATGCCGGCGCCCGCTGCTGCCGCGCCCGCGACGCAGTTGCTCGATGTCACATACGGGTAGGTGCCGTGATCGATGTCCAGCAGCGTACCCTGCGCGCCTTCAAACAACAGGCTTTTGCCGGCTTCAATAGCCTCAAACAGCAGGCGCGGCACGTCGGCCACCAACGGTCTGATGCGTTCGGCATAGGCCAGCGTTTGATCGAGTGATTGTTGAAAATCGACGGTATCGGCTTTGAGGTAATTTTTCAGCACAAAGTTGTGAAAATCGAGCACTTCACGCAACTTCGCGGTGAAGCGTTCGGGATGCAGCAGGTCTTGCACGCGGATGCCGCGGCGTGCAATCTTGTCCTCGTACGCAGGGCCGATGCCGCGACCGGTGGTGCCGATTTTGCCCGCGCCTTTTGCCGCTTCACGCGCGCGATCAAGCGCGACATGATGCGGCATGATCACCGGGCACGCTTCGCTGATGGCTAGCCGTGTAGCGACATTCACGCCCATTTTTTCCAGCGTGTCGATTTCTTCAAACAACGCCTGCGGCGACAGCACCACGCCGTTGCCGATATAGCAGGCTACCTGCCCGCGCAATATGCCCGACGGGATCAAATGCAGCACCGTTTTTCTGCCGCAGATCACCAGCGTGTGGCCGGCGTTGTGCCCGCCCTGAAAGCGCACCACGCCCTGCGCGTGATCGGTCAACCAATCAACGATCTTGCCTTTGCCTTCGTCGCCCCATTGGGCGCCTACCACCACTACATTCTTTGCCATGCTTCCAGCCTTATAACTTTCTTAAAATATCATTTAAAAACAGATACTTATGATATTATTTTAATTACTGTCCACGATCCTGCGTCAGACATTAACCTGCGGTCGCATCCGAGTTCAGCGCGCGTGCTTGCATGTCCCGGCAAATCAACGATGACGATTGCTCCGCGCGCGCGCAGCGCGGCGATGCGCTTTTGGAGCGCTGCGTCCCTGGGTTTGTACGGCGCCAGCACGCCGGGCTTTGCGCCGCCATCGGGACGCGCCGAAGCCAGTTCGCGCAAATCCATACTAAAGCCGGTGGCGGCACGCGCACGTCCAAAGGCCTTGCCCACTTCGTCGTAGCGGCCACCGCGCGCGAGTGCGTTGCTCCAGCCTTGCGCGTACGCCGCGAACACCACACCGCTGTGATAATGATAACCGCGCAGTTCCGCCAGATCGAAACGTATCTGCGCCGCATCACTCAGCGCGTCCGACAAACGCCGCAAATCACGCAGCGCATCGCGAATTTCAGGGTAATCCGGCAGCCGCTTGTTCGCGGCGGCGAGCACTTCGCGTCCGCCATACAAATCCGGCAGCGCCGCCAGCGCCTCACGTGTGGTGCGAGGGAGCTTGCGGGTCAGCGCGCGCAACGCCGGCACGTCCTTTAACTGCATGGCGCGAAACAACTCCGATTCCTGTGCGGCGGCGATCTTCGCGCGCCGCACCAGTGCACGGAATATCGCCACATGGCCCAAATCGAGATGCGCTTGCCCGATGCCCGAAGCCGCCAGCGCCTGCAACAGCAGGCGCTCGACCTCAATGTCGCTTTCGACGCCGCGATGGCCGTAAATCTCGGCGCCGATTTGCAACGGCTCGCGCGTGCGATTCATGTCCGACGGCAAGGTATGCAACACGCTGCCCGCGTAACACAGTCGTGTGACGCCCTTGCGATTCAACAAGTGCGCATCGATGCGCGCGACTTGCGGTGTAATGTCGGCGCGCACGCCGAGCATGCGCCCGGATAATTGGTCGACCAGCTTGAAGGTGCGCAAATCCAGATCGTGCCCGGTGCCGGTGAGTAAAGAATCCACGTATTCGAGCAGCGGCGGCATTACCAGTTGATAGCCATGCACCGCGAACAAATCCAGCATCGCCCGGCGCAGGCGCTCAATGCGCGCAGCCTCGGCGGGCAGGATATCTTCGACGTATTCGGGCAATAGCCAGGTGCGCATTACGGCGGCCACTTTTTGGCAACCAATAGCATGATTAATCCGATCAGCATCGATGTCAGACCGATGAAGCGGATTTGTCCATCACTCAACTCGGTGAGACGGCGAAACGTTTCGCGCCACAGTCCCGGCGCCAGAAACGGCAGGATGCCCTCAAATACCAGCATCAGGGCAACCGCGGTAAGCAGCAGTTGTTGGCTCATGTCGGCAGCGAAGAGCGATGGTACCGCGTCACACCACGAACCGCGGCGCCGCTACTTGCCGGCCCGTCCGCCGGACTTGAAATACTTGAAAAAGTCGGAGTTGGGGTCCAGCACCAGCACGTCACCCTTGCCCTTGAAGCTGGCTTTGTAGGCATCCAGACTGCGATAGAAGGCATAAAATTCGGGGTTTTGTTCGTAGGCCTTGGCATAAATCGCCGCTGCTTTGGCGTCGCCTTCGCCCTTCACTTTTTGCGCCTCGCGATACGCGTCGGCGATGATGAAAGCGCGTGTTTTGTCGGCTTCGGCGCGTAGTTTCTCGGACTCGGCTGCACCGGTGGAGCGCAGTTCATTGGCCACGCGCGTGCGTTCGGCCACCATGCGTTGATACACCGAATCGGTCACGCCCTCGGGCAAGTCAACGCGCTTCAAACGCACGTCGAGCACTTCGGCGCCGATGTTTTTGGCGTCTTCGCTGGCTTTTGCGCGCATCAAATCCATGATCTTGTCGCGCTCGCCCGACACCACATCATGTACCGTGCGGCGGCCGAACTCATCGCGCAGCCCCTGATTGACGGTCTGCAACAAACGCGTCTGCGCCTGCACTTCGCCGCCGCCACTTTGCACGATACTGCCGTAGTACTGGCGCACATCGGAGATACGCCATTTGATGAACAAATCCACCTGCACATTTTTCTTTTCCTTGGTCAGGAAAAGCGCCGGCTCAGGCGTATCGATGGTGAGTATGCGCACATCAAAAAAGCGCACGTTGTCGAGCAACGGAATCTTGAAAAACAAGCCCGGATTTGTCTTGACGCTGATCACTTCACCCAGCCGGAACACAATCGCGTTCTGGCGCTGATCCACAATATACATCGACGTAAAAACAATGATCACTACGCCCAGCAGAGCGTAGAGCAGCGCGGATAATCCCTTTTTCATTGGCGTTGCTCCCGTTCCCGCGAGCGAAACGCTTCGCGGCTGCGCGCGGTGGACGCATCTTGCGCCGGGGCTGCGGGCGCGGACGCCGATGCGGCAGGCGAAGGCTCCGCGGCAGCGCCCATTTGCATGATTTTGTCGAGCGGCAGATACAATAGATTGTTGCCGCCTTTTTCAATCACGATCTTGGTGGTATTCATCATGATCTGCTGCATCGCGTCGAGATACAGCCGGTCGCGTGTGACTTGCGGCGCTTTTTTGTATTCGGCGACCACCTGATTGAAGCGTTCAGCATCACCCACGGCTTCCTGTTCGACGCGCTGGCGATGACCTTCGGCTTCCTGCTGCAAGCGCGACGCCATACCTTTGGCTTTGGGCAGGATGTCATTGGCGTAGGCCTGACCTTCGTTTTTCTGACGCTCGCGGTCTTGCCCGGCCTTCACCGCATCATCAAACGCGGCCTGTACTTTTTCAGGCGGCTGCGCGTTTTGCATGTTGACCTTCTGGATGTTGATGCCGGTCTTGTAGCGATCCAGTATCGTCTGCATCAGTTTGTGCACCTTGTCCTGCACATCGGCGCGGCCCTGCTGCACCACGTAATCCATGCTGCTCTTGCCCACCACTTCGCGAATAGCGGTTTCGGCAGCCTGCAGCACGGAATCGTCCGGCGAACGATTCTCGAATAGATAATCCTTCGCGCTTTTCAAATCGTATTGCACCGCGAACTGCACATCGATGATGTTTTCGTCGTCGGTCAACATCAGCGATTCCTTGAGCACCTTGCTCTTGACGTTGTTGCGGTAGCCCACTTCGACGCTGCGCACCTGCGACACGTTGACCATTTGCCGCGATTCCACCGGGTACGGCATGTGCCAGCGCAATCCCGGCCCGGTAATTTCGGCATATTTTCCCAGCCGCAACACCACGCCGCTCTGGCCTTCATTGACGATGTAAAAGCCACTGGCCAGCCAGATACCGAGGATCAGCGCCGCCAGTACAATCGCGCCGCCGCCCAGTTGTTTCGGCCCCATCGGCGCACCGGATTCGTTGCCCGGCCGTCCGCCCCCGCCACCGCGTTTGCCAAACAGTCCGTCGAATTTTTTCTGGAAATTGCGCCACACTTCATCCAGGTCTGGCGGACCCTGATTGCCGCCGCCGGGTTTTTTACCCCATTGCGGATCGTTAAGCGACATCAGCGCATTGAGCACGCGCGCCGCGCCTCGACGCAGGGAAAAACGCAGCGAATCATTTAGAGATTGCACAAGACCTGCCATGAGATTAATTGGTTACAGTAGTGTTGGGATGCGTTGCGTGATGCGTTACTTTGATGCGGTAGTTGCAGTTTTCAAGATCAGGCTGCAGCGACGCGGTTGCCATCCGCAGCCGTCACCGCGACGGTCACTTCAGTTGCCACCTCAGTTGCCACAAAAGCGTCTGCGGCGATCTGCCCCAGCACATGCCTCAATAAATCAAGACCTTGCCCTGTTTCAGCGCTGACCCAGACGCGCGCAATCTTACCATATTCGTTTACCTCAACCTGGGGTGGAAACGCAGTGAGATCAATCTTGTTGTAGACCAGCACCTGCGGAATAGCATCAGCGCCAATTTCCTTCAAAACCAGGTTGACGGCCGCGATTTGCGCATCGCGATCGGCGCTGCTGGCATCGACCACGTGCAGCAGCATGTCGGCATGCACCGTTTCTTCCAATGTGGCGCGAAACGCTGCCACCAGCATGTGCGGCAGACGGCGGATGAAGCCCACCGTATCGGACAGCACCACGCCTGCCACGGCAGAGCCGGCGTGCACCGAACCGGTGTGAACCTTGCGCGTAGTGGTATCGAGTGTCGCGAACAACTGGTCAGCCGCGTAAACGTCTGCGCGCGTCAATCGATTGAACAAGGTGGATTTGCCCGCGTTGGTGTAGCCCACCAGTGACACCGACAACACATGCGCGCGATTACGCGAGCGGCGCTGCACCGCGCGCTGCGCCTGCACTTTCGCCAGTTTTTCTTTCAGCACTTTCACGCGTTTGCCGAGCAAGCGGCGGTCGGTTTCCAACTGCGTTTCACCGGGGCCGCGCATGCCGATGCCGCCTTTTTGTCGCTCCAGGTGCGTCCAGCCACGCACCAGACGCGTCGCCAGATGATCAAGTTGCGCCAGCTCTACCTGTAACTTGCCCTCGAAACTGCGCGCGCGCTGCGCGAAAATATCGAGGATCAGACTGGTGCGGTCAAGCACCCGGCAGTTCAGCCGCTGGCTCAGATTGCGCTCCTGAACAGGCGATAATTCGTGATTAAATACAACCAGTTGCGCCTTATTCTCGGCAACAGCATCAGCAATCTGATCGACCTTGCCCTTGCCGGCGTAGAAAGCCGAATCCGGCCGCTCGCGCTTGCCGCGGATGATTTCTTTGTTGGTTACGCCCGCGCTGGAAACCAGCAACTGACACTCGGCGAGACTCTCCGCGTAATCGTCGTCGCCAAAATCAAGAGCGACCAGCACCGCGTCCGTGCTGCGGCTGGCGCCGCCTGACCGTTCAAACATCCGCGGTTGCAAATAACGACAGTGGGAACCGCTTCAAACGATTAGTCGCCGGCGCCATCGATGGGTATCGTCACCGCGCGCGCGGGAACGACAGTGGAAATTGCATGCTTGTAAACCATTTGCGTAACGGTATTCTTGAGTAGTACCACATACTGATCGAACGACTCCACCTGGCCCTGCAGCTTGATGCCGTTGACCAGATAAATTGACACAGGAATATGTTCCTTGCGCAGCTGATTCAGGAACGGGTCTTGTAACAACTGGCCCTTGTTGCTCATGACGCCCTCGCATTTTGTAGTTATTACCCTACTTTACTGCAAAAATCCACGTTGCGCCAGTGAGTTACGCTCTGTCATTGGCCCCGCCGCCCGCCCAGTTCGCGTTTGGCCGCCGTTTGCGTTCAAACGGATTGCGCCCGGACTTGAACTCAACCTTGAGCGGCGTGCCCTGTAGTTTGAACATATCGCGAAAATAGTGTTCCAGATAACGCCGGTAGCTGTCGGGGATATGATCAAGGGCGTTGCCGTGAATGATGATACGCGGCGGGTTGGATCCGCCCTGGTGGGCGTAGCGCAGTTTGGGGCGGTTCATGCCCTTGCGCGGTGGTTCCTGTTTCGCCACCGCGGCGATCAGAGCTCGCGTCAATCGCGGCGTAGACAGCTTGGCCATCGCGGCCTCAAAAGCCCCGTCCACCGATTTCAGCACGCTGGCCACCCCTTGCCCCTTCAGCGCCGAAATGAAATGCAGTTTGGCGAAGCTCAGGAAATCCAGCTTGCGCAGCAAATGCAGTTTAATCTGCTCGCGCTCATATTCAGGCAGACCGTCCCACTTGTTGACCGCCACCACCAGGGCGCGTCCGGCTTCCAGTATAAAGCCGGCAATGTGCGCGTCCTGATCTGATATTTCCTGTTGTGCATCAAGCACCAGCACCGCTACGTTGGCATCCGATATGGATTGTAACGTTTTGATTACACTGAATTTCTCCACAGCCTCTACGACGCGTCCCTTGCGCCGGACACCAGCTGTGTCGATCAGCGTATAGCGTTTTCCATCACGCTCAAAATCGATATACACCGAATCGCGTGTAGTACCCGGCTGGTCGAAAACCACCACCCGCTGCTCACCCAGCAGCGCATTCACCAGAGTGGATTTGCCGACGTTGGGACGGCCAACGATGGCGATGCGCGGGACTTTTTCGCCGTCCTCGGCATCCTTCGCGGCATGCGGATAATCGGCCAGCACGATGTCCATCAGATCGGAGACATTTTCGCCATGTGCCGCCGAAACCGGCAGCGGATCGCCGAGGCCGAGTTCGTGAAATTCCGCGGTCGCCGCGCCATGCGCACGGCCTTCGGATTTGTTGACCACCAGCCACACGCGACGCCCTGTTTTGCGCAGTTCCGTGGCAATAGAAATATCCTGCGGCGCCACACCGTTGCGGCCATCCACCACAAATAACACGCTGTCGGCTTCGTCCACCGCCTGCCGTGTTTGGCGCGCCATTTCGCGGTAAACGCCAATCGCGTCGGTTGGCTCCAGACCGCCGGTATCTACCACCAGATAGGGTTTCTGCCCGACGCGGCCTTCGCCGTAATGGCGGTCGCGCGTGAGGCCGGGCACATCCGCGACGATGGCGTCACGGGTGCGAGTCAGGCGGTTAAATAACGTTGATTTTCCGACATTGGGACGACCAACGATAACGATGGTGGGTTTCACGCGATGCGGCGGTGCGGCTATTCAGCCGTGATGGCGTAGACGCCGCCGTTGCGCGTTTGCACCAAAAAGGTGGTCAGATCAAGCGCCACCGGCGCTGCGGCGATGGCGCTGCCATCGGTCGCGACGCGACCCACAAAAGCGCCATTGTCACGCGACAGCAAATGCACGAAACCCTGATAGTCGCCGACGATGACATAACGCCCGAACGCCAGTGGCCGCGTAAGTCCGCGGCCGAAAAGTTTGTCCTGCTTCCACAAGCCGCCGCCGCTGCTTTTGTCGAGCGCGCTGACGGCATTTTTATCGTCGGTGACGTAAATGTTGCGAGAATCCGCACCCAATCCGCTAAAGCTTGAGATATCACGCGCCCAGATCGCGGTGCCGCGGGAGGCATCAAAACAAGCGGTGCGGCCCTGATATGCCGCAGCACAAGCACGGCTGTCATCCACCACCGGCGGGCTGGTTATATCCGCCACCCGCTCCAGTTCGGTGGTGCCTTTGGGCAGCGCTACCACGCTGTCCCAGGTGACGCCGCCGCTCACCGTCGACAATGCGATCAACCTTCCACCCGGAAACCCGGCATACAGCGAACCGCGGCTCGCCACTACGCCTGCATGACTGCGCACCGACAGCGTCGGCGCGGATCGTTGATAAGCCCAGCGGCGTTTGCCGCTGGCCACCTCGTAGGCGTGGATCGCGCCGTCACCCACCCGCACAATCACCAGCTCGCCATCAATCAGTGGCGGCGCCAGCATCTCGCCTGGCACTTGCACCTTCCACAACGGCTTGCCGGACCACTCAAACGCCATCAACTCGCCGCGCGGCGTGCCGATGGCAAGCATAGTGGCATTGGCCGCGACACCGCTTGAAATAGCCTGCTTGATGTCAAAGCGCCCCACACTGGCGCCGTTGGCGGCATTGAAGCCGGATATTTGGCCGTTGGCAGACGCCACCCACACGGTATTGCCAGTCACCACCGGGAACAACACCGTCTTGCCCGCCGGGCCGGCCGCGCTCTGCCACACGATACGCACGTTTACTTGCGCGCTGATCGGCGTGAGCGCTGCCGGCTTGGCCGATGGCGCCGGTGCGCCAAACCAACTGTCGTAGGTGCTTTTGAGGGTGTCGCAACCGCTCACTGCGCTACACAGCACAACGGCCGCAACCACCTTAGTCGCCAACGCGGCCTGCATCACTTTTGCGCCTCGCCCAATGCATCCAGCTTGATTTGCACCAATTGACGGTACGAGCTGCGCGAATCGCTTTTTTCCATTGCAATCTGATATGCCGCGCGCGCTTCGGCGCGTTTGCCCTGCTCGGCGAGTATGTCGCCCCGCAAATCGGCATACAAGCCGTCAAACGCCGCTACATGTTTGGCGTCGAGCAGTTTTAAGGCCTCGTCGTGTTTTTTTTCATCGAGCAACACCCCGGCCAGACGCAGCCGCGCGATGTCGCGCATTTCATCATCCTTGGCATGGTCGAGCACCCATTGCAAGCGCTGCCTGGCATTCGCGAGATCGTTGGCGCCGGCCAGCGACTTCGCGGCGCGCAAGGCGGCCATCACGGCATAGGGCGTGCCCGCGTGTGTGGTGGCGAGCGTGGCAGCGATGTCTTGAACTTTTTTCGCCTCGTTGCCTTTTTCGGCGGTGTCAAGCTGGCTGTAAAGTATGGCCGCCGACGACGATGACTGCGCGCTGTAATAACGCCACCCCTGTATACCCGCGAACCCCACCGCCAGCGCCAGCACAGCAGTTGTCACCAGGTTGCCGTACTTGCCCCACCAATCCTTGATGACCGCTATCTGTTCCTGTTCTTCTAAATCATAAGCCATTGATTATATTCCATTTTTTACAATTACGATGGCGTCTTCCAATGCCACCGTGCGTTGCTCCGCAGCGTGCCGCAACGCTTTCACCGTGAGTGTACCCGCCGCCGCTTCGCTGTCGCCGATGATAACCGCGAATCGCGCGCCGCCGGCATCGGCTCTTTTCATCTGCGCCTTAAAACTGCTGGAGCCACCGCCCCCGCAATGCAGCACCACACTCAAGCCGGCGTCGCGCAATTGTTCAGCCGCGATCGGCGCGAATTCAGCGGCGGCTACACCTTGATGCACCAACCACACGTCGGGCGCCAGTTTCGGCAGTGTTGCGGCCCGCGCTTCCAGCAACAGCAGCAGGCGTTCAATGCCGATACCAAAACCGCAGCCCGGCGTGGCTTTGCCACCGAGTTGCTCAAACAAACCATCGTAGCGTCCGCCCGAACACACCGCGCTTTGCGCGCCGAGCGCGCCACTCACCCACTCAAACACCGTAAGATTGTAATAATCCAGGCCGCGCACCAGCCGCGGATTGATCACGTACGGAATACCCGCAGCGTCCAGTCCGGCGAGAACCGCAGCGAAATTCGCACGCGATGCCTCGCCCAAATGCTCTATCAACTTCGGTGCGACATCGATCACACTTTGCAGCGCCGGATTTTTTGAATCGAGAATGCGCAGCGGATTGGTCAACAGCCGGCGCTGCGAATCGTCGTCGAGCACTTCGCGATGCTGCTCGAAATAGTCAACCAACTGGCCGCGAAACATGCGGCGTTCGTGGTTGCTGCCTATGGTATTAATTTGCAGTTCGACGTTGTCAAGACCGAGGCGTTGCCACAGGCGGCGCGCCAGCACCAGCATTTCGATGTCGATGTCCGGTCCGGGAAAGCCCAACGCCTCCACACCGAAGGTATGGTACTGACGGTGGCGGCCCTTCTGCGGACGCTCGTGGCGAAACAGCGGCCCGCTGTACCACAATCGCTGCGGGCCGTGGTAGAGCAGATTGTGTTGCAAAGCCGCGCGCACCGTGGGTGCAGTGCCTTCGGGACGCAGCGACAATTTATCGCCGTTCATCGCATCCTCAAACGAATACATTTCCTTTTCGACGATATCGGTGACTGCGCCCACGCCGCGCACAAACAGACTGGTGGATTCGACAATCGGCGTGCGGATGTTGCGATAGCCGTACTGGCGGAATACCTCGCGCACCGTGTCCTCAACGTATTGCCAAAGCCAGGCGTCATCCGGCAGCACATCGTTCATGCCGCGCACCGCTCGAATCTGATCACCCGCAGTGCTCATGGTGCAACAGCTGGATATTTATCCTGCACGTATTTTTCAACGATGCCTTGAAATTCTTCGGCGATGCGCTCGCCTTTCAAGGTCACCGTTTTCACGCCGTCCACAAACACCGGCGCTACCGGGTTCTCACCCGAGCCCGGCAGACTGATGCCGACATTGGCGTGTTTGCTTTCGCCGGGGCCATTCACCACGCAGCCCATCACCGCCACGTTCATGCTTTCAACGCCCGGATATTTGCCGCGCCAGTGCGGCATTTGCTCGCGCAAATAGCGTTGAATGCGATCCGCGAGGTGCTGGAAAAACGTGCTGGTGGTGCGCCCACAGCCGGGGCAGGCGATCACCATCGGGGTAAACGAGCGCAGACCCATCGTCTGTAAAATCTCTTGAGAAACAATGACTTCTCGTGTGCGGTCGCCGCCGGGCTCGGGTGTCAGCGAGACCCGTATGGTGTCGCCTATGCCTTCCTGCAGCAGCACCCCCATCGCAGCGGTGGAAGCCACTATGCCTTTGGAGCCCATGCCCGCTTCGGTCAAACCCAGGTGCAACGCATAGTCGCAGCGTGCCGCCAGGTCGCGATACACCGCGATCAAATCCTGCACCCCACTCACCTTGCACGACAACACAATTTTGTTGTGTGCGAGGCCCAGTTTTTCAGCCAGCGCCGCGCTGTCGATGGCGGACGCCACCAGCGCACGCCGCGTGACCACAGCGGCATCATCGGGCACCACCTGCCTGGCGTTGTCATCCATCATGCGCGCGATGAGTTCCGGATCGAGGCTGCCCCAGTTGACACCGATACGCACCGGTTTATCGTAACGGCAGGCGAATTCAATCATGGTCGCGAATTGTTCATCGCGCTTGGAGCCGCGTCCGACATTGCCCGGATTAATGCGCAGTTTGGCCAGCGCTTCGGCGCACGCCGGATGCTGCGTCAGCAAACGATGTCCGTTGTAATGAAAATCGCCCACCAGCGGCGCATACACACCCATCGCATCGAGCTTTTCGCGTATATGCGGCACAGCGGCAGCGGCTTCACTGGTGTTGACAGTAACACGCACGATTTCCGAGCCGGCGCGCGCCAGCGCCGCTACCTGAGTAACGGTGCCGGCGATGTCGGCGGTATCGGTATTGGTCATCGACTGCACCACGATCGGCGCATTGCCGCCTAGCGTCACGTAAGTGCCATGGCCAACGCGCACTGCAGTGCTGGCGCGGCGTGGGGTGGGGCCGTAAAGGGGAAGACAATTCATCTTAAAGGCAGTATTTTTAACCGGCATGAACAGGATATACAGCATGAAAACCCATAGTGCTTATCCGGAATATCCTGTTCATCCCGGCAAGCGTCGGCGCATTTCTCACTGCAACTGCAAGCGCGCCACATCATTGTCAGCGTAATCCGCCAAATTAATTGCGCTGTCGTTGTAGGTCAGTTTGACTTTACCCGCGCCCCCCACCACTACACTGAACGGCGGCTCGCCGCGCACCACGCGCTCAGTGCCGGCTGCATTGGATCTGGACAGCAGGATTTTGCCATCGCGGTCGCGAACCTCGACCCAGGACTCGCCGCCAAACACAAAGCGCAGCACGCGTTGGGCGCCCGCTTTCGACGGTTCCCTGCCCTTGGTCGCGGCGATGGGATCAATTGCGGGTTCGGGTGTTAGCGATTCCGCCACAACCGCGCTGGCGGGCGCGGCAAGCGTCAGCGCCTGTGCAGCGTCGGGCACCCCGGCTGCCGCAGGCGCAACTGCAGGCGTCGCTCCTGCCGGCGCGGATTTATCCCGGATGATGCCCGCGACCGGCGGCGCGTTCAGCACAAACTCGTAAAACGCCAGCGCCAGCATCACACAGGCAATGCCGGCGACGATCTGGGGAATACGCCGGTACGGGCTGGGTTCAATCGATGCGCGCGGTGCGTCCTGCATCAGCCGCGCATCGGTAACTTCAGCAGCGGCTATCCTGGGCGGAAGCAAATTCACGGCATCCAGTTTCACCGTGCGCGCATAGTTGCGAATGAAGCCGCGCACAAACACCGGCGACGGCAATTTGGCGTAATCGTCTGCCTCAATGGCCAAGATTTGCGCCACCGACAACTTGATCTGGCGCGCGACATCTTCCAGCGACAAACCCTGCGCCACGCGCGCGGCGGCTAACGCGGCGCCGGGCAACGGCGCCTCGGCGACGGTAGGGGCAGCCGGCATCGGATCGCTGGAATTTTCCATGCGCTTCAATCAAAACGCCCGGCCGCCAGCAGCTCGGTTTGCTTCGACTCGGGGAAATTCGAGCGCAGCTGGTGCGCCAGACTGGCCACCGAATTGTTGTCGCCCAGCCGCCGTTCCGTGCGCAGCATAAGCCAGAGAATTTCCGGGCTGCCCGACGACACCGGGTTCAGGCGCGTCAAAAACGACCGTGCTTCGACATAGTTCGCGCTCGCGTACGAGATGTCGGCTATTTGATACAGCGCCTGTACTTGATTTGGGCGCAATTTTAGCGCGCTGCGGAAATAATTCTCCGCGTTGACCAGATCGCCACGCAGCCGCGCGCAGACACCGGCGTTTACATAAGAACGATCGGGGTTCTGATACAGCGGATCGCTGATCGCTATCAGAAAATGCTTGATGCCCTCGGCTTCGCGTTTGCGATGACACAAGAATGTACCGTAGTTGTTATTGGCATCGGAATCGCGTGCATTGATGCGCAACGCCTGCCGAAAACTTTCTTCGGCCCTGCGATCGTCCTGCAATTCGATGTAAATCAGCCCGGCTGCATTGTACGCCGGACCATAGGTGGGATCGGCGCGTTGTGCGATGCCCGCTTCTTCGAGCGCCACGGCGAGATTGCGTATCTCCAGATAATTCACCGCGAGATCGGTATGGATGCGTGCGCGCCCGCGCGCATCGCGGTCAGTGTCGGAGGTGGTGGACTGGGTGAGCTGACTGTCTTTCACCGTGGGTTGCACGCCGCATCCCGCCGTCAAAAAAACACCCATGAACACAATAACAAGCATTAGTTTCATGGGGTGGCTCCGCCATCCCTATTCAGCGCATTTGCAGCAAGCGCGGCGCGCGCATTGAAACGCTCATTGAAACGTTCCGCGCGGCGTGTTTTATCCGCTACCTGCCCGGCGAGTTGTCCGCACGCCGCGGCGATGTCATCGCCGCGCGTCTTGCGCGTCGTAGCCACCAGGCCAGCGCGCAGCAATACGTCGCGAAACCGTGCCACGGCATCGGGCCGGGAGCGTTGGTAACCTGCAGCGGGAAACGGATTAAACGGAATTAAATTGATTTTGCAGGGCACGGATTTCACTGTTTCCACGAGTTCACGCGCCTGCGTCACAGCATCGTTCACGCCGTCGAGCAGCACATATTCAAATGTGACAAAATCACGCGGCGCTTTTTCGATGTAACGCACGCACGCCGCGAGTAGCTCGCGGATTGGATATTTCTTGTTGATCGGCACCAGTTGATTACGCAAGGCGTCATTGGGCGCGTGCAGCGACACCGCCAGCGCCACCGGACACGCATCCCGCAGCCGATCCATTGCGGGCACCAGCCCCGAGGTGGACAATGTCACACGCCGGCGCGACAGGCCGTAGGCATCATCATCCAGCATCAATTGCATGGCTGCCACCACATTGTCGAAGTTCGCCAGCGGCTCGCCCATGCCCATCATCACCACATTGCTGATGGCACGCGCATCGCCGCGGTTGCGGCTGTCGTAGGCGCCAAGACACTGATTGGCCCACCACAACTGGCCAATGATTTCAGCCACACTCAAGTTGCGATTAAAACCCTGCCGCCCGGTGGCGCAGAACGAACATTCCAGCGCGCATCCGGCCTGCGAAGAAATACACAAGGTGCCGCGCGTGGCTTCAGGAATAAACACGGTTTCAATGGCATTGCTGGCGCCCACGTCGATCAACCATTTGCGGGTGCCGTCGCCGGCAACGGTGTCGCGCACCACCGTCGGGCCGCTAATGACGGCCAGCAACGCCAGCTGTTCGCGTAGCCGCTTGGAGATGTCGCTCATGACGCCGAAATCGCTCGCGCCCGCCTGATGCATCCAATGCAGTAATTGTTTAGCGCGAAAGGGCTTTTCACCCAAGTCCGCGCAGTACGAGGTGAGTTCTGGCCTTCCTAATCCGAGCAAATTGACCGGCATATCACCTGTCTAGACCCGTTATCGGGGACAAATATCCAGCGTAGCGAAAAAATAAGCGATTTCGACCGCGGCATTTTCCGCTGAATCCGAACCGTGCGCGGCGTTAGCATCGATGCTGGCGGCAAAGTCAGCGCGGATGGTGCCCTTGGCAGCTTTCTTAGGGTCAGTCGCGCCCATCAAATCGCGATTTTTCTGCACCGCATTTTCACCTTCGAGCACCTGAATGACCACCGGGCCGGAGGTCATAAAATCCACCAAGTCCTTGAAAAAAGGACGCTCTTTATGAATCACGTAAAATCCTTCAGCATCCGCGCGCGATAATTGTGCCATGCGTGCCGCAACAATGTTCAGCCCCGCATTTTCAAACCGCGTGTAAATCTGCCCGATAACGTTTTTTGCAACGGCATCCGGCTTGATAATCGACAACGTACGCTCTACCGCCATGATTTCCTGCCCTTCGCCACAAATTTAAAATAGCCGTGCAGGATATCACGATAAGCCTTTGAAATAAAGACACTTCGGGGCTGATTGCAGTGCAACAACCCGTGCTTTTCCCGCGACCGCGGCGCGCACTTATTGCCCCGGCGCGACCAGTCCGTGGGTGGCGGACACGCAGCGCCCGGCGGAATCCATCAGGCAGGCGGACGGCGCTGGCGGCCGTACCGGCACGGTAAATTTTTGCACCGATGAATAGGGCCCCACGAATCCGTCGGCATCGGTGGCGCGATAGCGCATGAAATAAATGCCTGGCGCGGGACGCGGCACGGCAATTTCGGGTTTATCCAGCGTGCGCGTCAGCAGGGGCTGGGCAAACTGCAGGTCGACGGCTACTTGAAAAGAAAATTGTTGCCCCGCTTCCCCTGCCCAGCGAAACTTAACATCGTCGTCGCCAATTTGCGGAGGTTCCGGGTGTGCCGGCGGCGCCATCAGCACAAAACTCGCCGCATCGCCATACGGCCCGCGGTCGCCATCGCGCCGCAGACTCGCCACGCGCCAAAAATATTCGCCCAGCGCGAGCTGGGGCGCCACCGCCTGCGCGCCTTTGATCGCCGTATTTTCGTGAACCAGCGCCTTAAACGACGCGTCTTTAGCGACCTGCAAATGGTAAGTCGCAGCCTCGATGTTTTCCGCCCACCGAAACTCGACGGCGCTCGCCCGCACCTTGCCCCTGGCCGCCGGCGCCGATATCAGCGGCGGTTCCGGACGCGCCTTGAGGGTGAACGCATGGGTCGCATCGTGGCCTTCGAACCCGCGCGCGTCCACCGCACGCGCGCGCAGGAAATAAGCGCCGTCGGCGATATTCGCGATGCGCAATTCCGGCGACACTGACACCAGTTCCGCAATCACCCCGTTAAACGCCGCATCGTCGATTCGAACACGCCCGCGCCAGCGTACGTGCGCATACGCTGCATCTGCATCTGACTCTCCGACTGCACACGCACGATGGATCCATCTTGCGGCTTTAACGTGACATAGCCATCTTTGCCGGTAGTCACCTGCGCCCCTTCTGCGAGTGACGCACCGAGGGTCAGCGCAGCGGGTGCGCTTGGCACATCGTGAGTGCCGGACAAGGCCCGTACATCGCCATGCACATGCGTCACCGTTGCCACAGCCGGCGTGATTTTCAGCAGCGCAAACGGCACCCGCAGCCTGGCGCCGGGCAGCAGGTAGTTCGGATTAGGCAAACGGTTGTGGCGCGCCACCTTGGGCCAGTCAACGGGCGTGTGCAGCAGACGCGTGGACAGGCTGATAAGCGTGTCGCCCTGAACTATGGTGTAAACGTAATCCGCCTCCGTCTCGGCAGCCTGGCACAGCCTAAATGGCAGCGTGAGCGTGCGCACCAGTACCTGCACCACCGCGCCGCGCGTGCGATCCCAGGGTATGGGCAAGTCATAACAAGCCGCTGTCGAAAAGTTTGAGTTGAGCACTATTTTACAATGTGGCGCGCGGCGCGAGCGCCGAGGCCAATGCCGTCAGCAGACTCGCGCGCGTCAGCGGTTTCTCAAGCACGCTGTTGCAGCCCGCCGCCAGCGCGCGCGTGCGTTCCGCCTCGCTGTTGTGCGCAGTGAGCGCCAGTACCGGCGCGCTGAAACCGCACATGCGCAGCGTGCGCGTGGCTTCGCCGCCCGCAACCACCGGCATTTCCATATCCATTAACACCACGTCGAGCCGTTTGCCCAGCGCAATTTCTATCGCCTGCTCGCCATTTTCAGCCTGCAACACGCTCAATCCCAATTGCTCCAGATGACGCACCACCTGCGCACGCGTGTCTGGCATATCTTCGGCCACCAGTACCAAGCCTTGCAGCACATTGCGCACCGGCAGCGCTGCTGCCTGCGACATCGTCAGCTCGCCCGCGGCTTGCGCACGCGCAGCCTCGACCGTGACAGTAAATACCGCGCCCTGCCCGAGCTGGCTTTGCACCCTGATGTCACCACCCATTAATCGTGCAAGGTTCCTGCTGATGGTCAGGCCCAGCCCGGTACCCCCGTGTGTGGCGGCGATACCGGCATCAGCCTGCTGAAAAGCGGTAAACAGCCGTTTCACCACGTCCTCACTCATGCCCGGGCCGGTATCGACCACCGCTATCGTCAATTCGCCTTCGTGCCACGTCGACACCGCACTGATCTCGCCTTGTTTGATGAATTTGATGGCGTTGCTGAGCAGGTTAAGCACGATTTGGCGCAGCCGGAACGCATCAATGTCGAGTACTTCCGGCACATCGATTTCATCGCAGCGCAATTTCACCGGTTTGCCGCGCAGCAGCGGCTCCACCGTGGCGACGGCTTCCTGCACTACCACACTCAGCTTATCGGGGTGCCGCTGTATGGTGAGTTGCCCGGCGTCGATCTTGGCCTGATCGAGCAGGTTGTTCACCAAGGACAACATATGCTGGCAATTGCGATCAACGATCTCGCTGTTGCTGATGCGTTGATCGCGCCCCAGATCATTGCCATGCCAATTGATGTTGTTAAAGCCCATGATCGCAGTCAGCGGTGTGCGTAATTCGTGCGTGATGTGTGACAGAAACTGGCTCTTTAGCGCGTCCGCTTGCTGCGCGGCGCGCTTTTCCGTTTCCAGCCGCTGATTGCGACGGTAAAGCTGCGCCTGCTGGAACAACAGGCCGAAGAGATGAGTCAACACGCCCGTCGCAATGGCAAACAGCAGGCCCATGGCCTGCCCGTGGCTCTGCGCAGTTGCCGCTACCACCCCAACCAACACAAACACCAACGGTATGACACTCCACTGCACTGCCGTGTTCGATTGCCAGCGCCACAACCCCGCCACCAGTACCAACAGCGTCACGCACGCCGCCAAAACTATTTCCAAAGCTGCTGAACGCGGCTTCAATACATGGCCACCCGCCAGCAACCCGGCAATCATCGCCTGCACTTTGACAGCAGGCAGACGCCCCAGCGGCGTTTGCACGTTGTCGCCCAGCGCCGCGCTGCTACTGCCGATCACCAAGCGCTTGCCGCGTAGCGACGCGCCCAACGAATCCGCCAGCGGCTGCAGCGCCGCTGCGCCCGAAGCCGCCAGCACCACTTGATAAAACGGCACCGTGCGCAAGGTGTCCAGATTCTCGGGGTAGCGCAGCACCACTTCGCCCAGCGGCGACACCGGCCAGGATTTAGCACCCACACTCAAGCGCCCGTCGCTCACCGCGACTTGCGACGCCGGGCTGCCTGACGGCGCACCCGCCTGCGACAGCGCCAATGCCATCGCCGGCGCGAGCCGCCCGTACGCCGAAAACGCCAGCGGCACGCGGCGCAATATGCCATCGCTATCCAATGGCGCACTCACCACACCGATGCCCGCTCGCTCGGTGAGCTGCATTCGCGGCAAAGTCAGATCGGTCAACGCATAAATACCCGTTGGCGGCGCAGCGCCCCAGGATTTATATTCTCAAAATTCACGCGCGGCGCGAACCAGCGGCTGAGCGTATCGGATAAATCAAAATCAACGCGCCGGTACACGTCACTGGCCGAAAACACCAGGGTAATCAGCAGCGCGCTCAGCGCAAACAGCAACGCGCGCGGCAGGTACGGCCAGCTGTCGAACCGCGGGATCATTGCGTTTCACCCAACGCGTACTCCACCCAGTGCGGCATCACGCCGGCAGCGCCCTCACGCGCCTTAAACCCGCAATCGATCCCCAAACCCGCCACCCATACCAGCCGCTCGCCCGACCACAAATAAGGCAAACGCTGGCGCCGCCACGGCGGCACGCTGTGCTCCTGAAACAGATCTTTCACCTGCCGGCGCGGACGCGCGGCATCCGGCTGCAACTTTTCGCCGCCACGCCGCAGGCGCACAGTGACCGGCTTTGCCAGCAGCTTTTCGAGATCGATGCCCGCACCGCGCCGGCGGCGCATTTCCAGCGCGCCGTGCAATTCGGGGATCACCAATCGGCGTTCTTCGCGCCAGCGCCGTGAAAAATCCTTTGCACCGGGCAACTGCCGCGGCGGCGTTATCGCCACCTGCAGCGCACCGGCAAAGCGCCGCAGGCTATGCGTACCCAAGTCAATGCATACACGCGCATCGATTTTCGCGGTAAGCGCCTGCCGCAACGCTTCGTCGAGCCGCCGCGCGTCAGGCATGGGCGCGTGTTGCTGGGCGAGAAAATAACGCAGCAGATTGCGCGCGCGCGCCGCCGGCAAATGACGCAGGGCCGCCACCGCCAGCGTGGGGCCGGCTAGCGCGCCGGCGCCGTCGATTTGCGCCAGTGCATCCAGCAACCGCGCCGCTTCAGCCATGTGACCCGCGCTACGCGACAACGTTTTACGATAGTCCGGTGCGCGCTTTTCGAGGCGCGGCAGGATCTCGATGCGCAAAAAATTGCGCAGAAAATAAGGGTCGCCATTACTTTCGTCTTCGATCCACGCTATATTGCGCGCGGCGGCATACTGCTCGATTTCAGCGCGTGTAAATTCGAGCAAAGGGCGCAGTAAGCACAGACCCGGGCGCACCGCGTCCGCGCGCGCCACCGGCATCGCCGCGAGACCCTTGACCCCCGCGCCACGCAGCAATTGCAGCAGTACCGTTTCCGCCTGATCATCCTGATGTTGCGCCAGCACCACGTGCGCGGCAGCTTGCGCGCGATACGCCGCGTAACGCGCCGCACGCGCTGCCGCCTCGATGCTATTGCCGCGCGCCACCTGCACTTTGACCACGCGCAGAGGCACGCCGAGCTCGCGGCACAGGCGCCGGCAAAAACGCGCCCACTCGGCCGCATGCGGACTCAACTGGTGGTTGACATGAATCGCCGACAGCCGCCAATCGTGGCGTGGCGCGAGCGTGTGTAACAGGGTCAGTAACACAACGGAATCCACACCGCCGCTTAAGCCCACGCACAGGCTTGCGCCGGGCGCCACCTGCGCCGCGAGCGTGCGTTCCACACACCCGGTGAGGCGGTCAGCTGCCGGCGCGGATTTCATTGCGGCACGCCTCTACAATCCATAGGATTATTTACTTTCGGCGTCCTTGTACTTGCCATAAGCCATCAGCTTTTCAAAACGCGCGGCGAGCAGCTCTTCGATGGATTTGTCGCGCAGCGTATGCCAGGTGTCGGCCAGCGCTTTTTTCATAACCTGCATCATCGCATCGGGATCGCGATGCGCACCACCCAGCGGCTCCGCGACAATCCTGTCGATGAGTCCCAGCGCCTTCAAACGCGTCGCGGTAATGCCCAGTGTCTCGGCCGCTTCCGCTGCCCTGTCGGCGCTCTTCCATAGAATCGCCGCGCACCCCTCCGGGGAGATCACCGAGTAAGTCGAATACTGCAGCATCAGTGTCACATCGCCTACTGCAATCGCCAGTGCACCGCCGGAGCCGCCTTCACCAATCACCGTGCAGATGATGGGTGTGCGCAATTCCGACATCACATACAGATTACGGCCGATGGCCTCCGACTGCCCGCGCTCCTCGGCGTCCACCCCCGGATACGCCCCGGGCGTATCAATAAACGTGAATAGCGGCAGACTGAATTTTTCGGCCAGTTTCATCAGCCGCAACGCCTTGCGATAACCTTCGGGCCTGGGCATGCCGAAATTGCGCAGCGTGCGTTCTTTGGTATCGCGCCCTTTCTGATGACCGATCACCACCACGTTTTGCTGGTTGAACCGCGCCATGCCGCCGACAATCGCCGGATCATCGCCCATTGCACGATCGCCGTGCAATTCCTCAAATCCCGTGAACAGATTGTTAATGTAATCGAGCGTATAGGGCCGCTGCGGATGCCGCGCCACCTGCGAAATTTGCCACGCCGTGAGCTTGGCGTAAATAGCCTTGGTCAGCCGCTGACTTTTTCTGCTGAGTTTTCCGATTTCATCCGAAAGTTCCACCGCCGAATCGTCCTGCGCAAAACGCAGTTCTTCGATGCGGGACTCGAGTTCTTCGACAGGTTTTTCGAAATCGAGGAAGGTTTGTTTCATGGGGGGATGATACAGTGAACGAGTGAACGAGTGAACGGGTGAACGAGGAACCCCACAGTTGTCCCGCCTATGCCCGCACTCGAAAATCGCATCGCGAAGCGTCGCGACCACTGCACCGGTCTTTCCCGTTCACTCGTTAACCCGTTCACTCGTTCACGCAGTTAGTACAAAGCCACATCACTTCCCCGCGGATCACTCGCCGACTGCGCGACACCCGTCTTCGCCGACTTGAACACCGCCTGCATATTGCCCCACTTGCGATTGACTTGTTGTATGCGGTGGCCCTTGCCTTGCAGCGTCGCGTGCCACTCGGCGCTGAAACCTTCGGGTTCGACTTCGATGTGATCGGGCCAGAATTGATGGTGGTAGCGCGGCATGGTCACTATGCGTTGTAAATTAATCTCCGGCGTGCGCAAATGCTCAAGCACGCTCAGCAACACCATGCTGATAATGCGCGAGCCGCCCGGCGCACCCAGTATCAACACCCCGCGCTCATCTTCCACAAAGGTTGGCGTCATGCTCGACAGCGGCCGCTTGTCTGGTGCAATCGCGTTGGCTGCACTGCCGCGCAGGCGGTAACTGTTCGGCAGATCGGGCCGCAGCGTGAAATCATCCATCTCATTATTCAGCAGCACGCCGGTCCCATGGGCGACCAGGCCCGAACCAAAAATCAGGTTTACTGTGAGTGTGGCAGCGACACGATTTCCCGCGCTGTCGATCACCGAAAAATGCGTGGTGTTGTAGCTCTCGGCCTTTTCGGCCAACGGCGCGTCGAGTTTGTCACTGGCGGTAGCCGCCTTCGATGAAATGGATGTCGCTATCTGTTTGATATAATTTTTATCTACAAGAGCCGCCACCGGAACCGGAACCTGATCGGGGTCGCCCAATTGCATGCGATCACGAAACACGCGGCGCAGCACTTCCGCCACCCTATGCGCGGATTCGCCGTCGGACACGCCCGTGAGTTTGAGGTGTTCCAACATGCCGAAGGCCTGCATCAGCGCGATGCCGCCAGCGGATGGCAGCGACGCCGTGGTGATGATTGCGCCGCGGTACGTAACACGCATCGGCTCGCGCTCGACCACGCGATAGCGCTGAAGGTCCGACAACTGCCACGCGCCACCCGCGCCGTTCACACTATCCACCAGCGCGCGCGCTACCGGCCCGGCATAAAATCCGGGCACACCCTCGCTCGCCAGCAGCGACAGCGTATGCGCGAGTTCTGCCTGCTTTAACACATAACCCGCTGTCAGCGCCTGCCCATCGGCGAGAAAAATGCGCGCAGCGTCCGGCAGTTTGCGCAACACAGCTTCACGAATTTTTGCGATGCGCGCATAGCGGCCATCCACCACAAAGCCGTCGCGCGCCATACGGATCGCCGGCGCCAGCGTGTCCGCCAGCGGCAAGGTGCCGTAGCGCTGCGCCAGATGCACCAACCCGGCCGGTGTGCCGGGTATCCCCGAGGCCGTACCGCCGTAGAGCGTGGCGCCGCGTAGCGGGTTGCCTGCGGCGTCGAAGTAATGCTCGCGCTTCACCCCAGCCGGGGCTGTCTCACGCGCATCGATCATCACCTGCTTGCCATCCGCCGCACGATGCAGCAGAAAAAATCCACCGCCGCCCAATCCCGACGCATACGGCTCCACCACCGCAAGCGCAGCCGCTACCGCCACTGCTGCGTCAAAGGCGTTGCCGCCGCGTTTAAGAATTTCATCACCCGCTGCAGTTGCCAGCGGATGCGCGGAAGCAATTGCCGCCGTCTGCTGCGCTTGCGAATACGACAGCGGCGCGAACAGCAGCCATGTGCAGAATAACAATAAGCACTTGTTTTTATTGCGTATTTTATACTCCAAGCGTTGCAGTAAAAATTACGGTTTGTAGGCTATTCCGCTTTGAGAAGCACCCTAAGCAGCGGCCTGCATGCAAGCCAAGTACTCGCTATATGCTCAATAATCTCTTTGCGTGTGGTCGCAGGACATCTGAGATAAGGAAATGACGCGCCTACGGCCAACTGCAGATTCAACCGCTTCTTGCTTAGCGCTTCGTATGTGGCGGCTAACCACTGCGGCTGTATTTTTACTTTTCCACCCGCTCCCTTTGCCTGTGGCAATGCGGTTCGCAGGTCGAATTCCAAACTCGCATCTATGATCGCTGCCGCTCGCTGCGAAGGGTATCTTCGTTAAGCAACTAATACCCACGGCGTTGATCCTTGAACCTTACCCAATCGCCGCATCAGGTCGTTGTTTACTTCTTCAAGTAATTCTTGAAACCCCTTATAGCCAAGACGAATGAGGTTCCTTCGGCTACTGGTTTTAATGCTGTTTGGAATAATTACTATCGCCAAAACCCGGTTAAATTCAATAGCTAAAGTCAAATGTGGAGATTTTGTGAATACCCCACCGGCCCGCCCATCAATGCGTAAGAAATCCCATACCGCTGCACCGCCTTTTCCGGTGATAGCTCCTCTGCCGGGTGAGGAAGGATTCATGCCTAGCTCCCTCACCAGCCTTTTGTCATGACGTAATTCCGCCATTGCAAGATTGATCAATCGTTTGGCTTCGCGATAATTGTACGGCTCGTCTTCGCGAAATTGAATACCTGAGAATTTGGTAAGCGTACCTTGGCTCAAGTAACCCTCCTCCGAAAGTTTGCCCTCGGTGATTTCCATGTACTCCCGAACATGCTTAGCCCAAATTGATCGCGACGACTGCTTTACCAACCACTCGTAAATCTCTGACCAAAAGCGAAGCACTACATTCTGAGGAAGCGCTCTTACTGGCTTGGTAACAACAACAGCAACAAGATGAATCTCATCAAACCCCCGCCCCTTCGCTGTTTTTTCGTTTCGTACTAGCTGGTCATTAGTTAATGATGCCGAACTGTGCCTATTGCTGCAAGTGTTTACCGAAAAACGCTTCAGCGCGTTGTAAAGTGTCCTGCATCGCCGCCTTGTTGGGGGCGTGGCTTTGTTTGGTTCTGCCGGGATCATCGTAGGCATGGTGCGCGCCCTCGAATACCACGAAATCAATAGCGGCGCCGCGTTGTTTCAGTTGCGCGGCCAATGCGGCACACACCGTGGGCGAAACTTCATCGTCGTCAGAGGCCACCAGCAGCAGCAGCGGCGCATAGGGCTGGTAGTCGCCCTCGCCACGCTGCACGGTGCAAGCGGGGTACTGCGCGATAGCCGCGCGAAAATCACTGATCGGCGTCGGCACGGCAAGCCGTGCGCGATCCGCGGCTTCGGGTGCTGCACGCGGCGCATTTTTCCCTATCGCTGCCAACAATGTCATGCCGCCGTTCGACCAGCCCTGCACGCCAACACGATCCGCAATCACGTCGTTACGACTGCGCAGATAATCGAGCGCGCCATAGGCATCGAGTGGGCGGATTTTTTGTTCGTTGACGTCGGCGGGCCGACGGTTGTAGGAATGCTTGGGGAAACCCTGCGCATAACCGCGCGGCCCGAAGCTATCGACATGCAGCGCGAGAAAACCGCGCTCGGCCCAGAAATGGCCCCACATGCGGTGACGCGCGGTAAGATTTTCAGCCGACACCACACCGGGTTTGAGCAACGAATACGGCCCCGCGCGCCCGTGCAGCATGACAACCGCCGCGTGCGGCCCCGCTGCGGCGGGCTTGAACAGATAACCGATGAGTTCGGTTTTGCCGTCACGGCTGGCGAATTTTACCGTCTCGGGAACAGCAGCAGATGCGACGCCAGTCATCAGAAACAGCGAAACTGCAATGCGTAAGTATATGTTTTTAAACAATATTAATTGCCGGCCTTAACGAGCATTGGCTTCTCGAATTTGAGCGTCATGCGATCACTTTCGCCGATAGCCAGATATTTCTCCGGATCCAGCCGCCCGCGCGACAGCGGCGGCAGCGTCCACACACCGTTGGGATGATCTTTGGTGTCTTTGGGATTCGCGTTCACTTCCGACTTCGCAATCAGTTTGAATCCAGATTTTTCCGCGAGTTCGATCACATACGCTTCCGTCATGTAGCCGGATTTAACCTGTTGCCCGAACGGGGTGCCTGGATGCGCGCGGTGCTCCACCACGCCGAGCGTACCGCCGGGTTTCAGCGCCTCAAAAAATGCCTTGAACACCTGCGCATCGGTTTTTTGAAGACTCCAGTTATGTACGTTGCGAAACGTCAGCACCATATCCATGCTGCCCGGCGGCGCGATCGCCAGATAATCCGGCGGGCCAAGAGAGGTAAACACCGGTTTGCCGTAAATTTCCGGGCGCTTTGCGTAAGCGGCTTCCTGCTTTTCCCGCGCCTCGCGCTGCCAGTTGGGAAGCCTGGGATCCTCGATCGCATTGCCCGCAAGATACAGCTTGCCTTTGTCGCGCAACACCGGCGCGAGGATTTCCGAATACCAGCCGCTTGCTGGCCAGATTTCCAGCACTGCCATTTCCGGCTTGAGGCCGAAGAACAACAGTGTCTCTAGCGGATGACGGTACTTGTCGCGTGCGCGATTCGCCGCACTGCGATGTGCGCCTGCCAGCGTTTGGTCGAGCTGCGCCTCGATGGATTGAGCGGCGACTGAAGTCATGCCACCGATAAGTATCAGCAGCGCCAGTAAACGCATCGCGACAGTGTGCCCCGAATTACCTAATTCGGTCTAAGCCAGCATCAGCTTCAATTTGGCCACCGCGCTATCCGGCGTGGTCAGTATTGGCGTGCTGGTGCGCGCGGCAGCGGCCTTTAGCGCCGGCGCCATCGAAAACTGCGCGAACGCGATCACGTCACATTGTTGTTTCGCGGCAAATTCAACAATCAACCGGTTATGCTCGTCGGCGTTGTTACTTTGCAACGCAGCGAGCGCGCCGTCGACCAGATGCGTGTCGAGCCTGATTTTGGTGCCGGCGGCTTTAGCGGTCTCTTTAATCTCCGTCACCATCGACGGAATCGACGGTGGAAAAGTCGCCAGCAAGCTCACGCTGCAATCTTTGGCGACGAGTTGCTCGTACATTGCCTCATTCGGTTTCAACACCGGGATCTTCAGCTGACGGCGGCATTCTTCAATCGCCGGACCAAACGCCGAGCACCCGAACAGTATCGCGTCGGCGCCGGCCCTCACACAGTACTGGCCGATATGCACAAAGCGGCTGATCATCGCGTCGGTGAGTTTGCCATCAGCCGCGAGGTCGGGCATGAACGAATCCTCCAGCAGATTCGCGAGCCTGGCCTCGGGCCATGCCGCGCGAAAACTCGCGGCAATAGGTGCTATCGATACGACAGCGGCGTGAACCAGATATATTTTAGGCGCGGTGTTCATGGGTTTTCCAGAGAAAAAATTCCCCGCGAACCTGTCGCGGGGAATGCACATTAATATTTGATACTGATCTATTTTGTCACGTCACCCATGCACAGGTATTTCACTTCGAGGAATTCCTCGATGCCATACTTGGAACCTTCGCGCCCGATGCCGGATTCCTTGACCCCGCCGAAGGGCGCAACCTCGGTTGAAATAATACCAACGTTGATGCCAACTATGCCCGCTTCCAGTCCTTCCGCCACTCGCCAGATACGTCCGATGTCACGGCTGTAGAAATACGCCGCCAGGCCGTATTCGGTATTGTTCGCAAGTTGCAGCAACTCCGCCTCGGTCTTGAAGCGATACAGCGGCGCCACCGGACCGAAGGTTTCTTCGTGGGTGATTTTCATATTGGGCTGCACATCGGCCAGTACCGTTGGCTCGAAAAATTGCCGGCCTTTAGCGTGCCGCTTGCCGCCGGTCACCACGCGCGCGCCTTTGGCCAGCGCGTCGGCAATGTGTTCCTCGACTTTCAGCACCGCGTTCTTGTCGATCAGCGGCCCCTGCATCATGCCGCTTTCGAGACCGTTGCCTACCGGCATCGCCGCCACTTTTGCGGCGAGTTTGGCCGCGAACTGGTCGTAAACGCCATCCTGAATCAGCAAGCGGTTCGCGCACACACAGGTTTGCCCGGTGTTGCGAAACTTGGAGGCCATCGCGCCATCCACCGCCGAATCGATGTCCGCATCGTCGAACACGATAAACGGCGCGTTGCCGCCGAGCTCGAGCGAGACTTTTTTCACCGTGCTCGCGCACTGCGCCATCAGCAGCTTGCCGATTTCAGTGGAGCCGGTGAAAGTGAACTTGCGCACCAGCGGATGCGTGGTGAGTTCTTTTCCGATGGGACCTGACGCGCCGGTAATTACCGATATCACGCCTTTCGGAATGCCTGCGCGCTCAGCCAGTTCACACAACGCCAGCGCGGAAAACGGTGTTTGCGACGCGGGCTTGATCACTATCGTGCAACCCGCCGCCAAAGCGGGGCCGGCCTTGCGCGTGATCATGGCATTGGGGAAATTCCACGGCGTTACCGCCGCGCACACGCCGATTGGCTGCTTGATCACGACGATGCGTTTGTCGGTTGCCTGCGCCGGAATCACATCGCCGTAAACGCGCTTGGCTTCCTCGGCAAACCATTCGATAAACGATGCGCCATAGCCGATTTCGCCGCGCGATTCAGCAATCGGCTTACCCTGTTCCAGCGTCATCAAAATCGCGAGATCCTCGGTGTTGGCGATCATCAAATCGAACCATTTACGCAGAATCGCGGAACGCTCCTTGGCGGTTTTCGCGCGCCACAGCTTAAACGCCTCGTGCGCGGTTTCAATCGCGCGCCGCGTTTCCGCCACCCCGAGTTTCGGCACCGTGCCCACCAGCGAGCCGTCCGCGGGGTTATAAACCGTCAACGTCGATTTATCATCGGCATCCACCCACGCGCCATCGATGTAACACTGTTGGCGGAACAGGCTCATGTCTTTCAACTGCACGGTAGATTTGACTTTGTCTAACATGATGAAGGCCTCGATAAGGAACAAGGAATAAAGTAACCGGGTAGCGCAAAGCTCAAGAAGTAACCTCAAAGCGGCGCTGCTTCACACCTGCAGCAGCACGCGGCTGGCGTAGCGCTCTATTCTAGCAAAGGCGCGGAAACAATATGGCGTTAATCTTGAAAATAATATAAATATCAATAACTTACATTGCACCTATCACGAAAATTAGGCTTCAGACGCAATACCGAAGCCGCATAGTGCGCAGATTGCGAAAAACACACACATCGCGCTGCCAGGCGGCGCATAACTGGCCTAATCACTGTCAGTGCGCCGTTTGGCTTGTTATAATGTTGCGCATGCCGATCTCGCGTCAGTTATAGTAAAACCAAGAAAAACAAGGCCTTACGAAATGGCTTCCCTGTCACACTTAGTCGCGCGCTCACGCTCGCTGCGCACCTTTTTGCTGTGGCTGTTGTTGCCGCTTATGTTGCTGGGCGGCTGCGCCACCACCAATCCGCGTGATCCCCTCGAACCCATGAACCGCGTCGTCTACAGCTTTAATGACGCTGTGGATAAGGCGTTGATCAGCCCGGTGGCCGAGGGTTATCGCGCGGCGCTGCCGCAGTTTTTGCGCACCGGTGTCGCCAACATATTCAGCAACATTAACGATGTGTTAATCGCATTGAATAATTTGTTGCAGGGCAAATTCATTGACGCGATTTCCGATGTCGGCCGGGTGGTGATCAACAGCACCGCCGGCATCGCGGGTTTCTTTGATGTCGCCACCCATTTTGGCATGGAAAAACACAACGAGGATTTTGGCCAGACGCTCGGCTACTGGGGCGTGGGCGATGGGCCTTATCTGATGCTGCCGCTGGTGGGACCCAGCAATCTGCGCGACGCCGTGGCGCGTGTGGTGGATTACAGAACCGACCCCATCACCTACGTGCGCTCGATGCGGTTGCGCAACAGCCTGTGGGGCACACGCGCGTTGAGCCATCGCGCCGATCTGCTGGACACCTCGAAGATACTCGAAACCGCAGCGCTCGACCCCTATGAATTTTTACGTGACGCCTACTTGCAGCGGCGCCGCAATCTGGTCCACGACGGCGCGCCGCCGCGCGAAAAAGACGAGCGCACTGAACTGAACCTCAAACCGCGCGCGGACGGCAATCCGTTTCCGCGCAGTGCCGGCAGTGACACGCCGGTGGGCACGCCCTTTGTCAATGCAGCACGCGCCGAAGACTGGACGCCCGCGCGCGCTGCGGCACAAGAAGCTGCCGCAGCACCGGCGATGCTTGCCACACTCGCGCCGGAAATAATTACCGCGCCTGCTGTTCAGTCAGAGCCGGCAACGGCAACACCCGCAGCCGCTGCGGCACCCGCCGTAACCGCGGAACCAACAACACCCGCGGCTGCGCCAGCCGCCGAACCGCAAGCCGAAATCGTTCTGCCCAGCGAACCCACGGCCGCAGGTGAAGCCGCTGAGACACAGCAGCCGACCCGGCAACGTGTGGTGCGGGTTTGGGGGTCGGCCTGGAATTAGCGGCAGGACTAAGGACTGAGGACTGAGGATTCAGGACTGGGGGACCCGCTCAGTCCCAAGTCCTCGGCCCTCAGTCCTGGTCCAATCTCCTACTTCTGCGCCGGCGCTCCCGATCCTGTCTTAATCGTATTCAGCGTAGTCATCGCGGTGCCGATCATGGTTGCCACATCGGCGACATTGCCCGGCACGATCATGGTGTTATTAGTCTTGGCAAGATTGCCAAACGCACTGATGTAGTGTTCCGCAACTTTCAAATTCGCCGCATTCATGCCGCCCGGCTCGTTCATCGCCGATGCCACCGTGCGCACCGCGGCTGCCGTCGCGTCAGCTATGGTAGTAATCGCCTTTGCCTCGCCTTCCGCCTTGTTGACCTGGGCAATCTTTTGCCCCTCGGATTCCAGCACCGCCGCCTGCTTCACGCCCTCGGCCAGATTGATTTCTTCCTGCCGCTGGCCCTCGGATTTGGCGATCAGCGCGCGCTTTTCGCGCTCCGCGGTGATCTGCGCCTGCATTGAGCGCAGAATCGCTTCCGGCGGCGTCAGGTTTTTGATTTCGTAACGCAGCACTTTCACGCCCCAGGTGCGGCCCGCTTCATCCAGCACCGAAACCACCTGGCGATTGACCTCATCGCGGCTTTCAAAGGTCTTGTCGAGTTCCATCTTGCCGATTTCGGAGCGCAGCGTGGTTTGTGCGAGTTGCGTCACCGCGTCGATATAGTTGCTTGATCCATACGATGCCAGTTTGGGATCGGTGACCTGATAATAGATGATACCGTCCACGCCGAGTTGCGTGTTGTCCTTGGTGATACACACCTGTTCTGCCACATCCAGCGGCGTTTCCTTAAGCGAATGCCGGTACGCCACCTTGTCGAGAAACGGCATGATCCAGTTCAGGCCCGGCGGCAGCACTTCGTGAAATTTGCCCAGGCGCTCCACCACCCACGCCTGCTGCTGCGGCACCTGGCGCATCGATTCCCAGCCCGCCACCACTACCAGTCCAATGAGAGAAAACGGTATGGCATATGCAGCCAGATTCGCCGCTACCAGCAACACAGCAATGATTGCAACGCCTATGACTTTTCCGATCATGATCGTCTCCAAGTTGTAGATTTATATCTTCACTTCGGTTTGTTGCTCGAAATATGCAGCGTGCTGCCATCCATCGCGGCTATATAAAACACCGTGCCGCCGGGGGTGCGCGTGCCGGTAACCCTGGCGTCCCAGGTGGCGTTGCGATAGCGCACTTTGGCGACACCGTCGGGCTCGCTCACCCAGGATTCCAGTATCACGGTGTGCCCGATGTCCAGTGAGTTATTGTCACCAGCGACTTTTTTCTTTTTCAGATTGCTCGCCACAACCATGCCAACAGCCGCCAGCACCACTGCGGCCAGCGCCTGTATCCAGAACGAGTAACCGAACCAAGCCGCCGCAGCACCGGCGAACGCCGCCAGCCCCAGCACCAGCAGTATCAGCGTACCGGACATCATTTCCACGATGATCAGCCCGATGCCGGCCACCGTCCACCACACATAAGGTTCCATCATTTTCCCGCTTTCTTGTTGCCGGATTGATGCCATCGCGCACAGCGCGAATGGTTCTTTATAGCATACATGAGCACTGTAGCCGGCGTCTCATCACGATATTAATAAATTCACCATCGGTTTAATTCAACCGTGACGCGCGCGCGCGCAACAACGCGATTTTCCCGCGCACCACAGACGCATCGCTCGCCTGCGGCGCCAGCTGCAAATAATTTTCAAAATCCAGCAGTGCAGCACGAAAACATTCCAGTTCTTCATGCAGGCGCGCGCGCTCGCGAACTGCATCCGCCGCGCCGGGGCACAGATCCAGCACGCGGTGCAGCGCCGTCAACGCGCGCATTTTGTCGCCACGCTCATAGTGATTCGTCTTCAGGTTGCGCAACAGGCGCGCGAGTATCTCGGTAGGCGGCGCGGCAGTCAGCAGGCGCATCACCGCTTCCGGCGCGACATCGCGGCCACCGCTCAGCACCCGCAAGCGCTTTTGCAAATCCTTGATGCCGAGCGACGCGCCCTTGGCATAGGCATCAAGGATTACCGCACCCTCGCGCAACGCGCACTTGATCAAAAAGTGCCCCGGAAACGACACCCCGCTTAACGGCAGGCTCAGACGACGGCCTACTTCGATATACAACAGCGACAGCGTGATCGGTATGCCGAGCTTGCGCTCGATCACCTCGTTCAAATAGCTGTTGCGCGGATCGTAATAATCGTCGCTGTTTCCCGCGAAACCGAGTTCCTCGAACATATAATGATTCAGCAACGCCAGCGTTTCCGCGGGCGTGATGTCCGCGCGCAAACGCTGGCGAAAATTCGCCGCCAGCTCGTCGATGCGCGCCAGATACGCCGCGACATCGAGTTGCGGATATTCTTCGGCGGCAATCACCAGCGCGGCGTGGGCAAGGTTCAGTTGCGCGCGCGGCGCGGCAACAATTTCCTGCCAGGTGCGGGCGAGTGTCATAGCAAGATCCGCTGTCAATAGGGTTCGGAAATTTCAACCAGATTCTGGTCAGGATCGCGCACATACACCGAGCGCAGATCAAAACGCGCGCCGGTGCGCTTGCCGGGACCGTCGATGATGGTGACGTTGCAGGCTTTCAGATGCGCGATCACTTCGGTGATCGGTTTGTCGGCAAGAAAACAAAAATCGAGCGATCCTGGCGTTGGCTTATGCGCCTTTAACCCGGCCTCGAAACCCGGCGGATGCACGTTGAACTTGCGCTCGCCAAAGCGCAGCGCAATGCGCCCGGCGCCGAAACGTTCCACCCGCATGCCCAGCACGCGTGTGTAAAAATCGAGACACTTGTCGAGATCAGCCGTGGTCAGCACCACGTGATCGAAATCCTTGATCATGAAAACCCCCACCGGTTTGTGCTTCCTGCAATCATAGCACCGGCGAAGGTTGTAGGTTGTTGCCGATACGGGGAGAATAGGATTGTCGTCCGCACTTGAATTTTTCGGCAAATTTGCCCCCCCTTAAGATGTCCAACACCCCGCGCCCAAACACCCAGCCAGCGCAACATGCCATTGAGCGTTTTTTGCACCATGCCTGCGCCGCACGCACGGTAAACGTAACAGCACTTAACCTGATGTCCGGCGGCGCAATCCAGCAAAACTGGGAACTTCAAGTCGATATTTCCGGCGGCCCGCATGCCGGAACCCACACCTGGGTGCTACGCACTGACGCGCCGGCAACCGTCGCCTCGAGCCTGCCGCGCGAACACGAATTCGCAATCATCCGTTTTGCGCACGGCCATGGACTGCTGGCGCCCACACCGCTGTTCCTGTGCAACGATGCCGCGGTTATCGGCAAACCATTTTTTGTGATGGAAAAGCTGCCCGGCATCGCCGCCGGCCATAAAGTGGTGCGGCTCGCTCTCGACCGCCGTGCGCTGGCGCACGCACTGGCGCAGGCCGCCGCCCGCATCCACGCCATACGCCCGCCAATCAGTGAACTGCCTTTTTTGAAGACTTTTCTCGCGTGCGATGTCATTGGTGCCTGCCGCGCCTATCTCGACACGCTGGACGAACCGCATCCGGTGCTGGAATGGGGCTTGCGCTGGTGCGAACGCCACGCGCCTGCGCAGGAAGAAACCACTTTCGTGCATCGTGATTTTCGCACCGGCAACTATCTGGTGCATCAGGGTAAACTTGCCGGCTTGCTCGATTGGGAATTCGCGGCATTTGGCAACCCGCTCGAAGACATCGGCTGGCTTTGCGCCAAGTGCTGGAGTTTTCGCCATCAACACCACATCGTCGGCGGTGTAGCCGATGTCGAAGATTTCATACCCGCCTACGAGTCCGCCAGCGGGCGCAAAGTGCCCGCCGCGGCGCTGTGCTACTGGCAGGTGATGGCGCATATCCGCTGGTCTATCATCGCGCTGCAGCAGGCGCAGCGCCATTTGTCGGGCGTGGAGCCGTCGCTGGAACTGGCGCTCACCGGCAAAATCGTCGCCGAACTTGAATGGGAAATTTTGCAACTGACGGACTCACTGACTACTCATCATGAATGATCGTCCCCATGCGCTGGAGCTGATACGCATCGCCAATCAAACGCTCGCCAGCGACATATTGCCCGATGCGAAACCGCAACACCGCTACGCCCTGCGCATGATCGCCAACGCGTTGGGCATCGCCGCGCGCGAGCTTGAAGCGCACGACAAGAACGCCGGCGACGAATCACGCGCTCTCAACGCGCTCTACAACGAGGCACACGACACGCAAAACCTCAATGCGCGCAATAGAAAATTCGCGCAAGACGTGCGCCGCGGCGCGTTTGAACAGAGCCCCACGCAGGAAGCCGAATTAAGGCAACATCTGCTCCAGACGGCGCGCGCGAAACTCGCTGCCGCGTATCCCGGAGGATTGAAATAAATTTATTAAATAATGTTTAAAAACAACATGTTATGATCACTTCTCCTCTGTCGTTCGAAGCCCTCACGCCAACGGCTTTTCTGCACCGCTCGGCGCTGGTGTTCGCCGGCAAAACGGCAGTGATCGACGGCGATCAACGCTGGACCTACGCGCAGTTGTTTGATCGCTGCACGCGGCTTGCGGGCGCGCTGCGCAACACGGGCGTGCGGCCCGGCGAGCGGGTTGCGGCACTCGCGCCCAACACCCATGTGTTGCTCGAAGCACATTACGGCGTACCGTTTGCGGGTGCTGTACTGGTCGCACTGAACGTGCGGCTCACCGCCGCTGATCTGACATACATCATCGAACACTGCGACGCGCAGACACTCATTTACGATTTTGAATTGGAGGACACCGCACGCGCCATAGCCGCCAATGCAAAACACAAAATCACACTGATCCGCGCCGGCGGCGATGATCAGTATGAACATTTTCTCGCCACTGCCACGCCCTACTCCGCACCGGTCAACGACGAACGCGGCCTGCTCAGCATCAATTACACCAGCGGCACCACCGGCAAACCCAAGGGCGTGATGTACCATCATCGCGGCGCGTACCTGCAGGCGCTGGCGATGGCGATGCACAGCGCGCTCAACGAAAGCAGTGTTTTTTTGTGGACGCTGCCGATGTTTCATTGCAACGGCTGGTGTTTTACCTGGGCGGTAACGGCTGCAGGCGGCACGCATCTGTGTTTGCGCAAAGTAGATCCGGCGCTGATCTGGAATCATTTGCGCGATGCGGGCGTCACCCAGTTCAATGCCGCACCCACCATACTCATCATGCTGGCGTGGCACGAACTGGCGCAGCCGCTCGCGCGCACCGTCAATGTTTCCACGGGTGGGGCGCCGCCCACGCCGGCGCTGCTCTCCCGCATGGCAGAACTCAATATGAACATGACGCATCTGTACGGCCTGACCGAAACCTTTGGCCCCGCCGTCATCTGCGAATGGCGCAAGGATTGGGATCAGTGGTCTGCCGCGCAGCAAGCACAGATCAAAGCGCGTCAGGGCGTAGGCAACGTGGTGGCGCAAACCCTGCGCGTGGTGAATGCCCAGGGCGGCGATGTGCCGAACGACGGCGCCACGCTGGGTGAAATCGCGCTGCGCGGCAACAACGTGATGCTCGGCTACTATCGCGATGATGACGCCACGCGCATGGCCGCACCCGACGGCTGGTTTCGCAGCGGAGACCTCGCGGTGCTGCACGCCGACGGTTACATCGAAATCAAGGACCGCGCCAAAGACATCATCCTCTCCGGCGGCGAAAACATCGCTTCGGTGGAGGTCGAACGCACGCTGTCGGCGCATCCCGCCGTTTTGGAAGCCGCAGTGGTCGCGGCGCCGGATGAAAAATGGGGCGAAGTGCCGGTGGCATTCGTCACCCTCAAACCTGGGCAAACACTCGATGCGGCGGCCTTGATCGCTTATGCGCGCGAACATCTGGCACACTTCAAGGCGCCAAAAATAATTGTGTTTGGTGAACTGCCCAAGAACGCAACCGGAAAAATCCAGAAATTCGTGTTGCGCGAGCGAGCGCGCAGCTTGAAAAACTGAAAGACATTTTTGCCACAGATTTCACAGATGAACACCGATAAATTCAAACAAGACTTTTTAAAAACAATTACCCACACAACCCCGGAAATACCCTTGTGGTTTTGCACTTAATCTGTGTTCATTTGTGTCAATCTGTGGCAAAACCGTTTTTGACCTAACCGGAACCCACCATGGACTTCACCCTGTCTCCCGAAATAGAAAGCTACCGCGCACGCTACAAAGCATTTGTCGCCGCGCACATACTGCCGCTCGAACGCGACGCGGCATCGTTCGACGATCACGAAAACATACGCCTCGATTTACTCGAAACACTGCGCACCAAGGCAAAAGCCGCCGGCCTGTGGTGCCCGCAGATGCCCACAGCAACCGGTGGCCAAGGCTTGCCTGTAGTGGGCATGGCCGCGTGTTACGAAGAAATGAACTACTCGATCTTCGGCCCGGTGGTGTTCAACTGCGCCGCGCCCGACGACGGCAACATGATGGTACTGAACAAAGTCGCCACACCCGCACAGAAAGCACGCTGGATGATGCCTATCGTCGAAGGCAAAGTGCGCTCCTCCATCGTGATGACCGAACCTGCACCAGGCAGCGGCTCCGATCCGACCATGACGCTCACCACCGCAACGCGTAAGGGTGAAAACTGGGTTATCAAAGGCCGCAAATGGTTCATCACCGGCGCGGGTGTGGCATCACATTTTCTGCTGCTGGCAAAAACCTCGGACGATCCGCGCAAAGGATTGACCGCATTCCTGTTCCACAAGGATCAGCCCGGCTGGCGCATCATGCGCCGCATCCCCATCATGGGGCCGGAAGAACACGGCGGCCACTGCGAACTCGAATTCGACGGCCTTGAAATCCGCGATGAAAATCGCGTGATGAACGTTGGCGACGGGCTCAAGTTCATACAGATCCGGCTCGGCACCGCGAGGCTCACCCACTGCATGCGCTGGCTGGGACTCGCGCGCCGCGCGATGGAGATCGCCGCCGATTACGTGGACACACGCATGACCCACGGCGGCAAACTCGGTGACAAGGAAAGCGTGCAATGGCTGCTGGGCGACGCCGCCATGCAAATCGAAATCGGCCGCATGCTGGTGATGCGCGCGGCAGCCAAACTTGACGCCGGCGACTACGCGCGCAAGGAAGTGTCGATGGCAAAAATCGTCGTCGCCGACGTGCTGCATCACGCGGTGGACACCGCCATACAACTCAACGGCGCGCGCGGCTACTCGAAAGATACGCCGCTGGAATGGATGTATCGCTACGCGCGGCAGGCGCGACTGGTCGACGGCGCGTCCGAAGTGCACAAGATGGTGCTGGCGAAGGCGTTGATGAAGGAACGGCAGGATTTCTGGAACTGGAAGTAACGCCGGGGCTTGTATAATCAGGCTGCACGCCCCGGTAGCTCAGTGGATAGAGCAGCCCCCTCCTAAGGGGCAGGTCGGACGTTCGATTCGTCTTCGGGGCGCCAATTGAATCAAAGAGTTAGGCGCTTCGCACATTCCAGTTTTTGTCTCGCCATCGCACTTCCATCGCAATTGGAGGCGAATCATGGCGTATATCCGCGAACTGGAAAGCGGCAAGTGGCAAACAGTTGTCCGTCGCAGTGGCAACAAACCCATATCCAAATCGTTCGATACCAAAACCCAAGCTGGACAATGGGCGAGGATTATTGAGTCAGAAATTGATCGCGGCGTATTCGTTGATCGTGCCGAGGCCGAGCGCGTCACAATTGGCGAACTGATCGACCGCTACCTCTCCGAAGTCACACCACAGAAAAAATCGGCACGGTCTGAAAAGCAACGCCTTACCGCGCTTAAAACGCATTTTGGCGCGTTCTCTCTTGCGTCATTGCGCAACACCCATATCGCCACCTACCGTGACGCTAGGCTTAACGTGGGGCTTGCCGGGGCTACCGTAGTAAAGGAACTCAACTCCCTGTCCCACCTGTTCGACGTGGCGATCAAAGATTGGGGATATCCGCTCGTCGCCAATCCGGCAAAACTTGTCCGGCGTCCGAAAATAGCCAGAGGCCGCGACAGGCGGCTACGCACGGGTGAGGAGACCAAGCTGTTCGCCGCCTGTGCGAAGAGCAACGCGACAATGCTCCTGCCAATCGTGCGGTTCGCAATCGAAACCGCTATGCGTATGGGCGAGATTCTTTCGCTTGAGTGGCGCAATGTCGATGTCGCGCAGCGGGTGGCGACCTTACCCGACACGAAGACCGGCGACGCACGGCAGGTGCCTCTTAGCACCGCCGCTTTGGCTGCTATTTCTCCCCTGCCCCGACATTTCAAGGATGGGCGCGTATTTTGGACTTGGAAGCGAACAGACAGCCTAGAAAACGCGTGGCGACGCGCCGTTAAAGCGGCGGGAATCACTGACTTTCGATTTCATGACCTTCGGCATGAAGCGGTTTCGCGACTTGTTGAACGTGGATTAAACGTCATGGAAGTGTCGGCGATCAGCGGACACAAGACCTTGCAAATGCTCCGGCGTTACACCCACCTGAAAGCCGAGGAGCTTGTAAAGAAGCTCGGGTGATGAAGCCCACTA